>JAGRHM010000626.1 GCA_020445005.1 Candidatus Competibacteraceae bacterium
ACAGTGGTTCAAGCCCAGTGTCTATGAGCCAAAGTCGCGGCAAATTCCGGGTGCGCATTCAAAATCCGGTGCGGCTGGGCGACCACAGCGAACCCGAGCCGGATATTGCCGTGGTGCAAAACCGGAGTTACCGCGACGCGCATCCGACCGCTGCTGAGACGCTGCTGTTGATTGAAGTCGCGGACACGACGCTGGCCTACGACCGGCTGGTCAAGACGCCACTGTACGCTCGGCACGGCATTCCGGAAACCTGGGTGCTGGACGTTTCTGGACAGCGCATGGAATGCTATCGGCAACCAGAGCCGGACGGTTATCAGGAATGTCGGACCTTCACGGGGAATGCGGTGCTAAGTCCGTTATGCTTGCCGGATGTGCGGGTGGAACTGGCGGAGCTGTGGTAGTAAGCCTTTAGAAAATAATTAGAAAACGCGATATTCGACTTTTCAGGCGATCAGACCCTCTTTTAACTCCGCAACATTGTTCACCATCCCCAACATCCGCCGCTTTCTGGCGTTCCGCCTGCTGTTCGGGGTGCGTTTCTACTACCCGGTATTCGCCATCCTGTTCCTCGACTTTGGGCTGACGGTCGGCCAGTTCGCCGTGTTGAACGCAGTCTGGGCCGCAACGATCGTTTGTTGCGAAGTTCCGTCCGGGGCGCTGGCGGACGTGGTGGGGCGACGGACTCTCGTAGTGACCGCCGGGGCACTGATGGTGGTGGAAATCGCCCTGCTGTGCTTCGTGCCGCTCGGTCATCCCGATTGGGTTTTCGTGGCGTTCCTGTTGAACCGCATCCTCAGCGGCCTGGCCGAGGCGTTGGCCAGCGGGGCTGACGAGGCGCTGGCCTATGACAGCTTGAAAGCGCAGGGACGGGCGGCGGACTGGCCCAAAGTGCTGGCGACGTTAATGCGCTGGAATTCGCTGGCGTTCGTGGCGGCGCTGGCGCTCGGGGCGTTCGTTTATGACGCCGCAGCCTTGCAACGCTTGCTCGGCGCACTCGGATGGCATGTGGCGCTGGATCCGCAAACGACGATGCGCTTTCCGCTCTATCTGACCTTGGCGACGGCAATCGGCGCCTGGTGGGCGGCGCGGGGTATGACCGAACCCGATGCGCGCCCCATCCATTCCGAACGCCTGCTGACCACCGTCGGTGACGCCTGGGTTAGAACTCTGAACGCCGGTCGCTGGATTCTGGCGACGCCTTTTGCCTGGATTGTCATGGCCAGCGGCATGCTGCTTGACCATCTGGCCCGGTTGTTCGTCACCCTGAACAGCACCTATTTCCGATTAATTGGCCTGCCGGAAGCCAGTTTCGGCCTGATTGGCGCCGGTATCGCTCTGCTGGGCGTCGGCATCGCCCGACTGGCACCCGCGTTGACCCGACATTCCCCAAGTTTAAATTTTGCCCTGCTCGCTATCCTCTGTCTGGTCGGTTTGGCCGGTGCGGCGTTGGTATTGCCCTTCGGGTTGGGGCTGCTTCCTGTCGCGTTGATTCATGCGGTGCTGCTCTTGACCGGTTATCTGGTCAGCCACTATCTCAACGCTGTCACCGATTCCGCGCAACGGGCGACCATTCTGAGTTTCAAGGGACTGGCGTTCAATCTGGGCTACGGCGCGCTCGGTGTGCTGTATGCGACGTTGCTGGTCTTGCTGCGTGACGGTACTTCGATGAGTGAAGAAACCGTGTTCCAGATATCCCTGCCGTGGTTGCTGGGTTATGGGATGGTCATCTTTTTACTGTTTCCGGGATTTGTAGCAATACGAACTCCTGCTGGCGCACGCAAGCAACCGGAACCGGGTTAATCGTCCGCTCAATGCATGCTCAAATACTGCAACATCTGGCGTGGGGTGAGCTTAATGCTCGATGGTCCACTGCGGATATGAAATTCCTCATTGCCGCCTGCCAGTAGAAAAGCCGGCTCACGGGCTTTTTCACACACCACTGCCACCACGGTTTTGCCGGTGACCGGACGAATTTCAGCATGAAGATACTTACTGAACTCGGCGCCGACGTGCTGGTTGATCAGATTCTTGAAATGCAATAGGCACTTGTCGTCATTTTCGAACTGGTCTGCGGCGATGCCGACCACCTCGCCGCCATCGTTGACGCCGATGAGCAGAATGCCGCCATCGGAATTCAGAAATCCCACCACGCTTTTGAGCCAGGCCAACTCGATTTCCTTGCCGGTCTTGCCGGTCCTGAGATTCGTGCGCAAAGTCGATTTGAATTCCAGGTTGGGGCTCTCGCCATAGCGAATCAAATTTAACACTCTCTCTTCGAATTCAGCAGGATCGTCGGTCAGCGAAGGCAGCGCTTTGAACTGGCGACCGTAGTGGCGGGTAAGCAGCAGCGTTGCGACCAACCCAACGACAAGCGCCAGAATACCCACAGCGATCACCAACATCCAACTGTTTTGCAACGCGCCAAGAAAGTCCCATTCGGGAGTGGTGATGCCCAGCCAGAGACCTCTTTCTGGGTCACCCAACGGCTGCAGCCAGGCCCACCAGGTCCCACCGCGAAAAGTCATGGGCTGGCGGGAGGGACGTCCGGCATTCAGCCATGCCTTCGCGGCATCGAAAATCGGCCCGGCATTCAGTTGCTCAGGCGAAAGGCTGGCCGAGAGTGTAGAATCGCCGTCATTAATGGTCACTCGTGGCAACAGTACCGCGCCATTCGCCTCAGTAATGAATGCCGCGCCACGCTCACCGACTTTCAACTGGGAAAGCGCCTGCAAAATATCCTGTAGCGGGAGGTCCAAACCGAGTACATAATCGCGGTCCGGTTCACCGGGATGCTTAAAACTCACGGCGCCGGTGATTCCAGCAGTGCGTTCAGTGAAAAACAGGTAGGGCCGAGTCCAGAACACCTTGTTGGCGTCCGCTGTCTCCAACGCGCCCTTGAACCAGGGGCGGGAGCGGGGATCGTAGTTCTCTTGTCCCTGGCGTTCCTCAATTTGCGTTCCTGGGCCGCTCCAACGTTGCCAGATTGCCTTGCCTTGCCCATCAACCTGGCGAGAAAGCCAACCCTGTTCGTCGCTGGTCAGGTAAAAGGAGCGGCCTTTGGAGTCGGCCAGCACCAAGGCGGAGACTTTGGCGAGATTCTCGAGCACCGGGATAAATCGGCTGACCAAGCCGGACGTATCGTCCAAATTCAGATCACCGGCCTTCCCCCAAGCCTGCGCTACGCGCAGACTGTTCTCCGGGAGTCGCAGGAAACCGGTCAAGTCTTCGCTGGCTTTTTCAGCCAATCCTTGTAATTGTTCCTGGGCCAGACGATCTCGCAAAGTCTCGCCAGTGATGAATACCGCAACCAGCAAACTACCCACTGTTAAGGTCAGGAGCAACAGAAGATCGCGGAACAGGCGCTTGCGAGGACCCGAGCGGCGGTCGAGTGTGCGATGTTGAAGCTTGGCGAACCACATGACAATAGATAATCCTATCGGCGGCGAAGACGGTATGCGGCAATCAACAAACTCATGGCTACAGGTGAAGCCTGTTCGTTATGGGGTAGAATCACCGGCGATAAATCCTCCGGCGTGGATTCATCGCCGGCAACCAAACCGTGCGTATCCATGAGGTAAAGCCTATGTGCATCCCCCATCATTGTCCAAGACGCGATACTGATCAAGAAGAGATGAAGGCGTTTCGCTGTGGCCAGTGTTGTCACCGTAACCAGCCTTCTACCCAACACCGAATTCATGAAACCCCGATCAAAGTTCGGCGGCATTCCCGTCATCGCGTTGAAAAAACATCAATCTCCTGAAAATCAGGATTGCGCCATTCCGGGCGATGGCTCATTGAATCGCAGGCAAGCTAACTTTTACAGCAGTACTGGTCAAGGGCGGTCATTTGGGAGGCGAAACCGTGACCGACTGGCTCGTCTGGCCCGCAGGTTCCGAAACCTTCACCGCGCCACGTCTCACGAAGCGCGGTATGCATGGCGCGGGTTGTACGCTGGCTTCGGCGATCGCGACCGGCCTGGCACAGGGAATGCTTTTAAAAGAGGCTGTTGGCCGGGCGCTGGCGTATGTCCATGAAGCGATCCGAACCGCGCCTCCATTGGGCAAGGAGTATGGTTCCTTGCATCATGGGCATACCATGCGATCGTGAACCGACAAAGACAAAACCCAAAGCGTAAAGCGGGTTAGGGCGTCAGCCCGTAACCCGCCAGGTGGGAGATATTCTGGATTCGGCGGGTTACGGCGGCGTTAACTCGCCCTTGTATCTTGGTGGGGGTGGCCGTTGGTGCGATCTACCCACGAAAAAAGCCGCCTTGAGGGTCGCTCAGGGCAGCTTTCGTCATCACTTCGGGCGGTCATCGGCTTCCCAGCCTGTATCGCATCGCTAACCTAGCGTGGGGCGGTATGACAGAAAAGCGAAGAGCGGCATTATCAAAAACTGGTCCGAGGCGGTAAACGGGTACGGCCTTTGCTCGTCTGCCAAACCATTGCCATCAACGATAGCCCGAGCAATAGCAGCGCCCATTCCGATAAGGTAGGGATAGGAGTGCCTACCGCAGTGGCAAGCACGCTCGGTCCGCCGTCGTCCACAATCGCGCCGTTGGCGGTCAAGTCGTCATCGCCCAGCCCACCATCCGTGAGGGTGAAAGTCGCTTGGTTGCCGCTGATAGTGGCGGGCAATTCGTACCAGTGCCGGGTGTGATTGTCTGGCGTCTTGCCGTATTTCCAGTATTGGGCATCGGCGGCCAGCGTTTGCGGATAGGTTATTTGCAGTGTGAGTGCGCCACTTGAGCAGCCGGTGACGGTAAAGGAGAACAACCCATGCGGGAAGATATAGCCGCTGGGTGGTGGGACTGGGATGGATGAGGCGGAAGTAAACTGGGCTTGGTTAAAGCTACAGCCAGCTTCGCCAGTGATCCGAGCGGTCACTTGTCCACTGCCGGTGGCGCTCGGGCCGGTGAAGGTGGTGTTGGGATTATCACCGCCGCCCATGACGGTATGGGTAACGGGTACACTGGTGCTGTGCGCGAAGTTGGCATCGCCCGCGTAGGTGGCGGTCAGGGTCTTGGTTCCGACGCTGGTGAAGGTGAGGGAGCAACCGCCCGCCGCGACCGTGCCGACGCAGGTGGTGCCCGCGCCATCGCTGACTGTTACATTTCCAGTCGGCGTGCCAGAAGTCGCCGTGACGCTGTAATTGATCGTTACCACTTGCCCGACCGTGGAGGGATCGGGTGTGTCGGCGGTGATAGTTGTGGTGGTTTGAGTAGAAGTCGATTTTTGATAGCCGAAATCGTTGCCGTTGATGGCTTGCCCAAGACTTAAAGTTACTTGTGCTGTGTTGGGTGAGGTCACGCCGTCCGGGTCGAAAGTCAGCTTTGCTGCCGGCAGTGTAGAGATATTCACCGAGAGCTTAAATGTTCCGCCTTGTGTCAGGCCAGCGATTGTGTAATAGCCATCCGTGTTCGTGGTAGCAAATGGTTCGCCTTTGTCGAGTGTGCCGTTACCGTCTAAATCCAAGAACGCTGTGATGCCTTCCAGCCCTGCTTCGTCAGGGCTTTGGACACCGTCGCCGTTGCTATCCGACCAGATACGACCAGCGATACTGGCTGTGTTCTCGCTATCGTAATTGCAGGCATCAGTCGAAGAAGGAACTAGAGCGATAATTGTGTAAGCCGGGTGGGCAGAACCGTCTGCCCCAAATCCACCGGCCTGCAACATCGCAAAGCCTGTCGGGGGTGCCTCGGCTGGAACTGTTACGATGTAATCCAGCATACCTTGATCATCAGCGGTAGCTGTTCCCAAGTCACTGGAAAAACTTCCAAAATCGGCTCTAAATATCAGGTAAATTGTGGAATTAGGTTGAAAGCCAGAGCCTTTGATACGTACTTGCTCGCCGGGGATGTAAGCGCCTTGATTACCGCAATTAAGGGGCGGATTGTGGTCAACAGCAAGATAGCTAAAGGTTAGCGAGGATGTTGCAGCCATCTTTGTTCTTTTAACTTGATTTGAGGCAAAATTTTGGCATTTTCCAGGTAGCTCGCTTGTGGTTTTAGGAGCAGGGTTTTCAGGCAATCTCCCAGCACCTTTTGAAAGGATATAGTTTTTTAATACCGTTGCATAGGCTTTCTGCCCAAATATATTCGGGTGAAATGACTCTTGAGTTGGCGGAACGTCTGCTAAGAGTAGAGTATTTCTCCAATCATTGTATATGAAGCTGTTGATCCAACTAATGCCAACACTACTACATATTTCATGACCATCGAAAGCAGAAACCACATCATCAGTTATATAATGGACTCCAGCGCTAAGTGCGGCACATTCGATAGCATCGTTGAGGGATCTTCCAGCAGCTCGAAAAAACTGTAACTCATCAATCTCATTGAATCCTGAAAGGTTGGAGTTTGGAGTCTGTGCCGCGAGACAAGCGGATAGAGATGCTGGAAAAACATTTGGATAGCCGAGGACAAAAGTAGGTTTGTTACCTGTCGTTTGTTTTATGGATAAATAAACCCCTTTGAGCCTTGTTGGAAGATTATGGATTATGCTGTATATGACAGTCTTGAGCGATGAGACTTTTAGGTCATTAGAGGGGCCTAAATAAATAAACGGCTGATCGCCACAATGCGGCAAAAAGAGACAAAACCGAATAATATCAGCAAAAAGCGCATCGTTGCCGCCAATACTTATACTTATCATCCCATCTTGTGGCGAAGGTAAAGACGCCAACTGAGCCACTTCAGGATGTTTAATCTGAGGAATGTCATCCGGTGATCCTGTTTTCTCTTTTGGTTTAGACATTACGTTATCAATTACGGCACCACTACAAGCGAATGAATATCGCTCCACTTTCCTTTCGGGTAGCCCTGGAACGCTGGAATCAGAATCTCCCCCAGGAGTAGCAGTTGACCATGCATTTAAGGAGCGATGGCATTGATTGACATCCCTTACGTCCGTTCCACTTTCATATGGTCTAACTCCCTCTCCAGATGAGTACGAATCACCGAGGGCGATGTATTTTATGGTTGTTGATGGAACTACCTTCAGTAATTGCGGGGCGGTTATACCAGTTAATACTAGCGGCGGATCTTTCAGAACTTCTCCAGCAATTCCCGGTCTCTTTCCTA
>JAGRHM010000627.1 GCA_020445005.1 Candidatus Competibacteraceae bacterium
AATAATAAACAGAACTCACGTTAACTACGGCTGGCCGGAAGTCACCTACAGCATCGAATACTGGGGTCCGAAAATCTCGGATGAAACCACGCGCCCCGGCATTACCGATCCGATCCTGGTCTGGACGCCATCCAAAGCGCCCAGCGGGCTGACTTTCTATACCGGCGATGTCTATCCGCACTGGAAAGGCGATTTGTTCAGCGGCGCGCTCAAGTTCCGCCAGATTCGCCGCATTGACCTGGACGGAACCCGGGTGGTTGCCGAGGAGAAGCTGACCATTGGCCAACGGGTGCGGGATGTGCGACAAGGACCGGATGGCTATCTGTACGTCTTGACCGACGAAGACGACGGCGCGCTATTACGCATTCTGCCAGTGAAGCACTAAAAGACCCTCTCACCAACACCCCGGCAGCTTGGCAAGAAACACGGTCATCGTCATATCCGCCGAGCCGTAGTAATCCAAGAGTAAACGCGCTATTAATCCCAGGGCAACTCCCAGAGCGACGACGCCCGCCAGATTCATCAACGAACGCGCCTTCATCAATTCACGCGCCAGCCTGCGCAAGGCGTGGAGCCGGCCGTTCCCGGATCGGGAGATTGAGCAAGCCGGCAATGACGCTCAAGGCAATAGCGATCATCCAAACCCGGTCATAGTTACCTGCCAGATCATAGAGATAGCCGCCCAGCCAGCCGCCGAGGAAAGCGCCCATCTGATGAAACAGGAATACGATGCCGCCCAGCATCGATAGATTCTCCACGCCAAAAAGCGTCGCCACGACGCCGTTGGTCAATGGTACGGTGCTCAGCCACAACAGGCCCATAGCGACGCCGAACGCATAGGCGCTCCATACGGTGATCGGGAACCCGATAAAGAGCGCGATGACGATCAAACGCGCGGCGTAAATCCCGCTGAGCAGCAACGGTTTGGGGAAATGACCGCCCCAGAATCCCGCCAGGAAGGAACCTGCGACATTGAACAAGCCGACCAGGGCGAGCACCGTCGCCCCGGAACCCAGGGCCAGACCCTGATCCACCAGAAAGGCGGGAAGATGAGTGGAGATGAAAACGACCTGAAATCCACAGACAAAGAACCCGAAGGACAGCAACCAGAATCCTCGATGGGTTCCCGCCTCGGCGAGAACGGCGCGCAACGGCATGGCGAAATGTTTCACGCTCCGCCCCGGCTCCATCAGCACGGCGGACAAGGGCAGCATGAGCACGCTTAATCCCGCCAGCGTCAGCAGCGCGTGGCTCCAGCCCAGTTCCGCAATCATCACATTACTGCCAGGCAACAACAGGAACTGGCCAAGCGATCCGATAGACATGGAAACGCCCATCGCCCAGCTCCGCTTTTCCGGCGCAACGACGCGACTGATGACGCCAAAAACCACCGGAAAGGTCGTTCCGCTCAAACCGACGCCGATCAACAAGCCCGCACTGATCAGTAAACTCCATTCGGTGGTCGCCAAGCTCATCAAATAGAGTCCTGCCACGTACAGTAACGCGCCGCCAAGCACAATCCAGCCCGCACCATATCGATCGGCCAGCCGGCCAGCGAACGGTTGCGCCAACCCCCAAACAAGATTTTGCGTCGCGATCGCCAGAGCGAAAGCTTCCCGTCCCCAGCCCAGATCAACGGACATGGGTTGCAGGAACAGACCAAAGGCGTGGCGAATACCGAGGGAAAGGGATAGCGCCAATGCCCCACTGAAGAGAACAACGCCGGGCGTTCGCCACGTCTGGGCAATCATCATATCTTGCTCCTGTGCTGACCTAGCCTCGCCTGCTTTTTTCAACAGCGAAACGCTCTCGGGTGGGCTTGTATCAAGATAGAATAACGTTCTGTTGAGAAATCCGCGATGGGAATATCATGAAAGATGAGCGATGGATTGGAATCATGTTATTGAGTCTGCTGACCACGCCGGTCATGGCCGTCAACAAGTGTGTTGAGAACAATGGGCGGATTTTCTATCAGGATGCACCCTGCCCGGCCAACACCCACGGCGGCGACATGAGCGAGAATGTCAACCAAACTTTTTCTGGAAAGGCTGAACGCCCAGCCATGACCGGCGTCATCCAGGTTTTGCCGGATCACCCGGAACCGCCGGGGCGCAATGCAACAGGACCCGATGAGCAACTTTTACCTTTGGAGAAGTAAGGATGACGACCCCTCACGATCAACCCGCTGAAAGCATCATCCGTTCCGAAGCGGGCGTTTGGGTGGGTGCCATCACCACCGGACTGTTTGTTTTCCTGGGTGGGGACTGGTTATCGGATCTCTCAAATCCACTCAAAAGCGCCACGCTCTTCATCTGGTTGTTCGCGGTGATCTTCTGGCTGGCTTTCAGCGTTGTCCGTCATGCCGATTGCCTGGCCGTGAAGCTCGGCGAACCCTATGGCACCCTGATTCTGACTCTCTCCGTGATCGGCATTGAAGTGACGATGATCGCGTCGGTAATGCTCACGGGCGAGAACAATCCCACCCTGGCGCGGGACACCCTGTTTTCGGTCATTATGATCGTACTCACCGGGATGTTAGGTCTTACGCTGCTGATTGGCGGGATACGCCACCATGAACAGGATTACAACTTCTCCGGCGCGCGCTCTTATCTGGGCGTCCTGATTCCGCTTGCAGTCTTGAGTCTGATCGTTCCCCGCTTCACATTATCTACGCCGGGCGGTAGCGTCTCGACGCTCCTGGGGTTCTTCCTGCTTTTTTCATCGGCTGGGCTGTACCTGGTCTTTCTTTTGCTACAAACGGGCAGACACAGCGGTTTCTTTAAACAGCCACCGAACGAAGACGACCCTGCTCTCAGTGATGATGAACATGGGCATGAAGGCCTGGTGGTGCGGGCAACGGGCCTGCATGTGGCGTTCCTGATCCTGTCCATGCTGCCCATTGTGCTGCTCTCGAAGAGTATGGCCAAGATCGTTGAACATAGCATCACGACCCTGGGCGCTCCCCAGGCGCTGGGGGGATTCCTGATTGCCATTTTGGTGCTTTCGCCAGAGGGCATGAGCGCCATTAAGGCGGCGTTGGCCAATCAATTGCAACGCACCATCAACATTGCTCTGGGTTCAGCAACCTCCACGATTGGCATGACCATCCCGGTCATTCTCGCCATCAGTCTGATCACGGACCGTCCACTCGAACTAGGGCTGGAACCGCTTGAAATCGTGTTGCTGACCTTGACCCTCTTACTCAGCGTCGTCAGCTTCGGAACCGGGCGCACGAATGTTCTACAGGGGATCGTGCATTTAATTGTGTTCGCTTCCTATGTGGTGCTGATTTTTGATTAAAGGCCCCTGTGTGCAGGAGCGATGATCAATACAACGTCATAGTCGGCGCCAAAACAGTACGGATTTCCTCCACGGTCAAATAGCGCGGTTGTTGCGCGCTGTCTTGCAGATGGCTGCACACCAGCCGGAATACATCGGGTTGACGGTCCGAATGCAGGTATAGATTCGTCGTGAACTGGAGCAGGGCCGGGCCGTCATAATCCCGCAAACTGGCGTAGCGCAGACCGGTTTGCTGTTGAGAAAAACGCTCCCATTCCTGATTGAAGCGCACAACGATGAATTGATCGGCCGCCACTGTTCGCGGGACGTTGTCGATGGAGCGAACTTCCAGCCGGCACACCGCTTCATAACGGTAACGGTCGCCAATGGAGGTTCCCGGCACAAAGACGCCAGCCTGTCCAGAGGGAATCGTCAGGTTCCGGTGTAGATCGATCCGCGTACCGACGGGAATCCGATTGTGGTAGTCAGCATCCATACCGTCCAGCGCCGAGCAACCGGTTAACAACAGTAGCCCTAAGAGAAGGCTGTATTTCGCAATAACGATCATTTTGGTCATCGTCCTCACCGCCAGGGATTTCATAGCGTCGCTGGCGCGGCGCTTTGCTTGCGAGCGATTGTTCCCTTGTTTGTAATAGGATGATAGCCAATGCAAACAGAAGAGAACGACCTGATGACCGAAAAAAATCCAGTCCCGCCGATGGTAGCCAGCGGCCTGGCGGATGCCCGTCCTGGTCTGGACCGGATTGGCTTGTTATGCGCCATGCTGGCGGCGATCGGCTTTTCCTTCAAGGCGATCCTGGTCAAGCTGGCCTATCAGTACGGAGTGGATGCAGAAACCCTGCTGGCCCTGCGCATGGCGTTCAGCTTGCCTTTCTTCATCGGTTTGGCCTGGATAAGCGCCCGTCAGGCAGCGACCCGGCTAACTTGGCGCGATGGGGTCTGGTTGTGCGGACTCGGGCTGTTCGGCTACTACCTGGCCAGTTACCTGGATTTCCTGGGTCTGCGCTTTATCAGCGCCGCGCTGGAGCGACTGATCCTGTTCGTTTACCCGACGCTGGTGGTCCTGCTTGGGGCCTTGTTCCTCGGCCAATCGCTCACCCGCCGGATGCTCGGCGCACTGGCGCTGTGCTATGCCGGCATCGCCTTCGCCATCGCGCATGATTTGCGGTTTACCGAAGCCGTTCAGGAGCTTGCGCTTGGCAGCGCTCTGGTCTTTGGCAGCGCCCTGTCTTATGCCCTCTATCTATTGGGCAATGGCATGGTCGTGAGTCGGTTAGGAACGGTGCGGGTAACGGCATTCGCCTCGATGGTGGCGTGTATGCTGGCCATTGGCCAGTTTCTACTGTTGCGTCCGGCGACCGCATGGGTTCAACCGGAACCGGTCTATGCGCTGGCGCTGGCCATGGCCCTGTTCTCCACGGTGTTGCCGGTGTGGGCGGTGTCAGAGGCGATTCGCCGCCTGGGAGCGGGCCCGGTGGCGCTGACCGGTAGTCTGGGACCGATTGTGACCCTGATATTGGCGTGGCTGCTGCTCGATGAAACTCTGGGTCTCGCACAATTAGCGGGCGCGGTGCTGGTGATTAGCGGAGTCATGGTCATGACGCGCCGTTAGCCGTCTATTCCCGGGGCGGTGCCTGACGCAGCAAGGACAACTCCTGGTCGCGCTGTCTCAGGCGTTCCGCTATCCCGGGGCGACGCTGTAAAAATGCTTCAAACCGTTCCCGCTTCAGACAGTACAGCCGGCATGGCGTGACGGTTACCACACTCGCATCCCCGGAGCCATGCCCCATTAAAGCCATTTCACCCAGACATTCCCCGGCGATCAGCGCGCCCAAATCATGATGCACCTGATCCTCGATCCGGGAGAAACGCAGTACGCCGCGACTCACCAGGTACAGAGCATCCGCCGGCTCGCCCTGCTGAAACAGCACTTCGCCAGCACTCAGGGTCAGTGGCTGCATGGACTGGCTGATTTCTCGCAGTGTTTCATCATCCAGTCCCGCAAACAGCGGCGTTCGGCGCAGATGACTGACGGGATCGTCCTTGAGAGGTTCAATCGGTTGCCCGCGCAAAAGAGCGAGTTGCCGGGAAAAGTCCACCTCCAGCGTCTCGGCTACGCCTCTGGGCAGCAGACCACGCTCAGCCTGTTCTTCGGTGGTCTCCAACTGGGCCAGCAACACCAGGCGCTTGCCCAGGCGCTCCTGCATGGCGCTCGCGAACTCCGGAAACTGCTCGCCGACCTTTTGCAATTGCTCGGCAGAGAGCCGATGCCAATGCTGATACCGTTGCCGCACTTCTTCCACCACATCGCCGGGTATGGATTCCAGTTTAGCCAACGCTTCCAGCGTCGCGAGCACATGACCGCTGCTCTGGTAATGTCCCCAGACCTGCTCATAATCGCGCGCGATGCGGGACAAATGCATGCGTTCGGCCAGCGGTTGCAGCCAGGCGTTGCGCTTGGCCAGCCGATAAAACCACTGCTCCAGCTTGCGCTTGACCCGATGCGAATGCACATGGGCAAGCTCGCCCTGGTATCTCAGGGCGTCAAGTTGCAGGTTCAGCACCAGCAACAACTCCCGCAGGGAGGCTTCGCTGAGATGACCTTGATGATACATCTCGCTGTACAGGGTTCGCTCCTCGATCAGGGCGCGCAGGTAAAGCCGGTTGATCTCCTGCCGTCGGTCCATTTCGTCACGGCGCATCTGCTCAATGGCCGAAGCCGTTTCCCGGAGCGCCTGATCGCATTCACGCACCCGCTCTTGAATAAGCCGGCTGGAAAATGCGCCGCCCCGCGCCAGGGCTGGCAGTCGCTCCATCGCTCGCTGGCGGGCAATCAACTCCCGTTCCAGAACAGCGATGCGATCGGCCAGCGGCGGCACATCCAGCCCCAGCCGGCGCATCAACCCTTCAATGGTCAGGCCCTGCGCCAACAGGGTAAACAACACCGCGCCCATCGTCACCGCCAGAAATAATTCCCGATGCTCAAACGGAGGCAGGCTTAACACCAGAGCCAGGGCGATAGCCCCGCGCAGGCCGCCCCAGAACATGACAAACCGGTAGGGCCTACTGATGATGACCGCGCTGGGTAGCTTCTCCACCAGCGGCGCAGCCAGGAAGATGACCGCGGCCCGGGCCAGTAGCATAGCTCCCACCACCCAGACCAGAATATCCAGTGAACCCCATAGAGCCGCCAAGTCCACCTGCATACCCACCAGCAGGAACAGCAAAGCATTCGCCATGAAGGCCAGTAATTCCCAGAAATGCTCCAAATAGGTGCGTACCGAATGAGAAATGCGGATGCGTCCCCAGGTGCCCAGCACCAGACCCGCGCCCACGGTCGCCATGACGCCGCTGAGATGCAGGATCTGTTCGGCGAACAGGAAGGAGAGATAGGCCAGGGCCGTGGTCAGACCGATCTCTATGAACGGTTCGGATTCCACCCAGCCAATCAGCGTACTCACGATATAGCCCATTACCATCCCCACCAGTAACCCGCCGACAAACAGCACCACAAAGTCGACGGCCCCGGTGAGGAGCAGGTCGCCATTGAAAACGCCCGCCGTCAGGATTGCGACCAGAATCCGGGAGACCACAATAGCGCTGGCGTCGTTGAACAGGCTTTCACCTTCCACCAGGGTGGTCAGATTCTCCGGAGCGCCCAGTTGCCTGAACAGGGCGATGACCGCAACCGGATCGGTGGCGCTGAGGATCGCGCCCAGCAGCAGGGCGGCGACCAGAGGAATACCGGTAGCCAGCCAGACGATCAGGCCAATTAAACCGGTGGAAAGCAACAGACCGGGCACGGCCAGGAACAGAATCGGTGCCAGATTATGCCGTAATCGTCGGGCATCGAGCTGGTAGCTCGATTCAAAGATGAGGGTCGGCAAGAAAACGAACAGGATCAGATCAGGCGAAATCTGGAGCGCATCCAGCAACTGCAACGGTTCGGGATAATAGCCCTGTAGCTCATTCAGGGCGATTCCAACTAATACCAGTAACACCGTAAACGGTAGGCGGGTGCGCTTGGCAATGAGCAGAATGCCCAGCGCCACCAGGAGCAGGGTAAAAACTCCCCAGATGGCGTCGGCAATGATCGATGCATGTTCCATCGGTTATTCCCAATGGTTCAGACAGTTTTTAGTGGGAGCAGAATTAATTATGCCATGATTACAAAGAGTTTCATACTCTGGACTCGTTTCCGTCCAGGGCAATGGCGCTATATCGATCTAACAAATTGATTTAATTTAATATTAACTCATCAAGACACGACGCTCGTGCTTTTCATCCAGCAATTCCCGGCATCTTTCCTAGTCTTTGATTGATAAT
>JAGRHM010000628.1 GCA_020445005.1 Candidatus Competibacteraceae bacterium
CCATCTGGCTGCCATCCAGATAGCCCTGCTCGCCCATTTGTTTTTCCAGCAGACTGATGATTTCCTCGTCGATGAAAACTTCCAGCTCGCCCGGTTCGCTGAAATCGGTCATGCAAGCGAAGCAGATCGCGCTTTTCACCCGTGCATCGCCCTGGGCCGCCAGATAGGCGAGGGTGCTCAGTAACAGGGTGCCGCCCAAGCAATAACCCGCCGTGTTGATCTCCCGTTCGCCGGTCGCTTGTTCAATCGCGTTCATGGCCGCTACACAGGACAGCATGTAGTCATCGAATGTCTTTTCAGACAGCCGTTCATCGGGATTCACCCAGGAGGTCATGAACACGGTGAAGCCTTGATCAACCATCCACTTGACCATCGAATTCTTCGGGCGCATGTCCATGATGTAGAACTTGTTGATCCAGGGTGCGACGAACAAAAATGGCCGCTGATGAACCGTCGGGGTCGTGGGATCGTATTGAATCAGTTGCAGCAATTCGTTCTGGAAGATCACCTTGCCCGGCGTCGACGCGATATTTTCCCCAGGTTTGAACGCTTCCAGATCGGTCATGCGGATTTGCAACTGACCGCGCCCACGTTCCAGGTCATGCAGCATATTTTGCAAACCTTTCAGCAAGTTCTCGCCATGCGTGTCGAAGGTTTCCTGCAACACCATCGGGTTGGTGAGCGCGAAGTTGGTCGGCGCCATAGCGTCTACGAACTGGCGGGTGTAGAACTGCGCCTTGCGGGCGGTCTTCTCATCCAGCCCTTCAACGTCCTGCACGATGTTTTGCAGGCTGTCTGCGGCCAGCAGATAGGATTGTTTGATGAAGTCGAAGACAATGTTTTCCGCCCATTGCTCGTGCTTAAAGCGTTTGTCGCCGGGTTCCGGCTGAATCACCGGTTGGGTCTCTTGACCGAGCAGGCGTTGGGAGGCGTGTTGCCACAGATCGAGGTAGCTTTTCCAGAACTCCACTTGGGCTTGAATCAGCTTGTCCGGATTTTTCAGCAATTGCTGGAACAGTTCCTGAAACGATTTACCAATGATGGCCGGGTCCATGAACGGCGGTTGACCGCCGCGTTCCTGACGCTTCAGGTATTCCTGCAATACCCGCTGGCTCTGTTCAACCACCTTGGACAGATTCAGGGTCAGTTTGTTGAAATCGACTTTCCGGGGATCGGGAGCGGAGGGCGTAGTGGTCATAGGGATGCCTCACGATTTTGTACAGGGATGACTTATGGTTTTTCGACGTTTCGGCGATAGGCTAGCGACAACAGCACCATGCCGACGGCGATGAGCGGCAGCGACAAGAGCTGCCCCATGGTGAGCCAGCCAAACGCTAGATAGCCCAGGTGTGGGTCAGGCTGGCGAACAAATTCGACCAGAAACCGGAAGATTCCGTAACTGAGCGCGAAGACGCCCGACACCGCCATCGTCGGACGAGGCTTGGCGGAGAAGAGCCAGACGATGGTAAACAGGGCGACTCCTTCCAAAGCTGCTTCGTAGAGTTGCGAGGGATGGCGCGGCAGATGGTCGCCCGTTTGGCTGAACACCATGCCCCAGGGCAGGTCCGTAACCCGTCCCCACAGCTCGCCGTTAATAAAATTGCCAATGCGTCCAAACAGAATACCCGGCGCGATCAACGGCGCGATGAAATCAACGGTTACCCAGAATGGCCTTTGATATTTGCGGGCGAACAGGGTCATGGCCAGCAACACGCCCAGAAAACCGCCATGAAAGGACATGCCGCCTTCCCAGACCCGGAACAGCACCAGAGGGTTTTGCACAAAGTTGTCGAAGCCGTAAAACAGGATATAGCCAATCCGGCCGCCAAGAATTACGCCCAGCGCGATGTAGAACACCAGATCGTCCACCTGCGCGGCGTTCCAGCCGGAGCCGGGTTGTTTGGCGCGGTAACGGCCCAGCGCCCATCCGGTCAGGAACCCGATGAGGTACATCAGGCCATACCAGCGTACTTGCAGGGGACCCAGGCTGAACGCCACCGGGTCGAAGTCAGGATGGACAAGCATGAAAACGGTTCCTAAAAACTCTGTAGGCCAAATAGCGTGTAGCCGGGTCCAAGGAGAACAGGGGTACTTACAGCATAACCCCTTGCTTATCCTGTTCGCCAGGATCGGAGGCGGTATGATTATTTCAGGAAATTACCTTAACATGATGAAGTAAATCGTAACAGGCATCCCGCCGTCAAGCATCCCTTTGTCGGCCTCAAGGCATGATTAACAGGTAAACGCTCATGAACATGATTCGAGGAATAAGCCTCGGTAGTTTGTTTCTCATATCAATCTCTATCATCGCTTCAACCCCGGTTTTGGCTGAGCCGCGCAAGGCCGAGCCACGCATTATCGGCGGTCAGGAAACGACCCGGAACGTACCCTGGGTGACTGGCTTAATCCTGGCTTCCCAGTCCGATGTTTACCGGGGACTTTTCTGTGGCGGGTCGCTCATCGCTACGAACTGGGTAGCCACCGCCGCGCATTGTGTTGAAAATGAATTACCGGATGATCTGGATGTTGTGGTAGGCGTCCACGATCTCGAACGCGATCTGGCTAACGGCGTTGGACAACGTCTTGGCGTCAAGCGCATTGTAGTTCACCCGCAATGGAACCCGGTCAACAGCGACTTCGACATCGCTCTTTTAGAATTGCAACAGGCTGCGAGTTACCCGCCGATCCTGGTCTATAGCGGTCAGGATGCCTTGGTTGATCGCGAAGCGCTGATTTTGGGATGGGGTAAAACCCGGCCGCGCGCGCGAACGGTATCGCCGGTTCTCATGGAAGCCACGGTCCCGATTATCGCCAATGCGGTTTGCGCTACGGCTCTCGCCCCTGAAACGATTACTAATAATATGTTGTGCGCTGGCTACGCCGAAGGCGGCACGGATACCTGCCAGGGCGACAGTGGAGGACCTTTGGTGATCGACGCCAACGGCAATGCCCAACTAGCGGGCATCACCAGTTGGGGCATTGGCTGCGCCCGACCCGGCAGGTATGGGGTTTATACGCGCGTTGCCAATTTCGCCGCCTTCATTCAGGACAGCCAGCATCGCGATTATTTCGCTTGCGCCGACGTTAATGGCGACAACACAGTCGACGCGCAGGATCAAAATCAGAAACGCATCGAAGTCAGAGATGAGTTCAGGCAGTGGCTGCAAGAGTGCTGGTCTACGCAGGCAGACTGTGGCGATGTCAACGGGGATGGCCAAGTCAACAACACCGATAGACGAGTGCGCCGACAGGCTATGAATAACCAGTACTTCTATTGGCAGCAGAGTTGCTGGTATCCGGAACAGACCACGCCATAGCCTGGAAATCGCAGCAAGATGTAAAAAAAGGCCGCGTTCGCGGCCTTTTTTTAATTCAAAATAATCCGCTATGAACCTTTTGGCAACAAGAGGGCAATGAAAGTCGCCGCGAAGATCGCGCTGGTGATGACGCCGCTGATGCTTGCGCCCAAGGCGTGCGGCAGGACGACGACTCCGGGACCGACCGACTTCTGCGCGACTTTGGCGCAGGTCGGCACACAACTCACCCCGGCGATACCGGTGACCGGGTTGTATTTCTTGCCGGACAGGTAATATATCGCGTAGCCACCTACAATCCCCCCGATGCCGGAAATCAGCAACGCCAGAATGCCCAGCACCAGCAGTTTCAATACAATCGGATTCAGGATCGTGCCCGCTTCGCACAATACGCCCAACAGCAGCCCCAGAAAGAATGTCGCGCTGTACAGCACCGTGTTCGAGAATAGCTCGAAGAAGTAGGTCATCTGGCTTTCCCGAACCACCACCCCGATAAACAGTGACAGGAACAACGGTGACGCTACCGGAAACAGTAGGCTCAGCAGCACACAGGCAATCACGGCGAATACCAGCTTTTCATTAGAACTGATCGGCTTGGTTTTCTCCATCGGCATAGGCAGGTTGCGTAGCCGTTCGGGAATCAACAACTTGATCAGGTACGGATATCCACCGTAAGTCAGCCCCAGATACAGGTAGGCCACCACCGTAATCGGTACGAACAAATCCCGCGCCAGTTGCAGCGAGGTGAACAGCACCATCGGCCCATCAGCGCCGCCGATGGTCGCTACCGACGCTGCTTGCCCAGGCGTCAGCCCCAGCGCTACCGCAATCGGATACACAAAGACCGTACCCAACTCGGCGAATAGGGCGACAAACATGCTCTGAAAGGGGCGGGCCATCACGAAGCCGACATCCAGCAGCGTGCCGATGCCCATGAAAACCAGGCAGGCAATCAGACCGTTGCTGAACATGAACGTGTAGATTGGTTGCAGCCAGTTGATCTGCAGGATATTGACCAGCGCCCCAGTGTCCGAGGCCAACGGGGCGACGAACAGGGTGCCAGGCAATTGTTGCGCCTGCTCGGCAACAATATTCAGCCCAGTCGCTGGATCGTAGGCCGAGAAGAACATAACGCCCGCATTAATGGTAGCCATGCCCAGGCCCATGGGAATCATCAGCAGGGCTTCCAGTAC
>JAGRHM010000629.1 GCA_020445005.1 Candidatus Competibacteraceae bacterium
CCGGTTGCTGGTACACGCCCGGCGTGACTGCTCGCGCTAAATAAGCCAAGGCGAAAGTTTGTTCGCTACCTGGGTCAATATCCAGCGCCGCTACGAAGCGGTCATCACGGATTTCGGTATGCAGGGCTTCTGTCAGTTTCGGCAGCCAACTGATATCAGTCGTCGATGCGCCGTGTCCGATCCGGGCGTTCTCGATCTCCAGCCCTGCGGGCAGCAAGTCCACGACTAGCGCTTGTTGTCCTTCATTGCTCTGCGCCTCGCCGGTAATGACCGCCACCAGCAAGTCGTTCTGGCGAATCTGCCCAGGTTCGACTTCCTTGCCGGCGCGGGTGTAATAGCGACGGGTGATAGTGAAACCCTCGTGGGCCGGTGGCTGGGCCACCGTCGGAACGCCGCTGCGATCCAGCACTGTCCAGGCGGGTTGTTCACCCTCATTCACCACGGTAATACCCCGGATCAGCTCATCAATACCCGGCTTGAGGTAAAACGGATCACTGGCGGTTGCCTGACCGTTGACGCTCAACTTGAGCGTCCCGGTTTGCTGCAACAGCGCATGAGCCGCCAGCAACAGCCAGGCTTGTTCCTGCGTACTGGTGTAGCGCCGCTGGTTGAAGTCCGCCGCGATTTCTTCCGCCAACTGAGGTACTTTTTCGGCCAGCAGTCCCGACTCCGCCAGCAACGCCAACAACGCCGCCCGGTCACGCAGGGGACTGCCATAATCGCGGATCGTGGTTCGATCAGTCCGATTCAGCGCCGCCATGAACGCTTCCTTCGCCCGCTCCAGCTCGCCATAGCGGGCCAGCGCCGAACCGAGTTGCGCCTGCGCCAGGGCGTTTGGCATCTTCTGCAAATAGTTGTCGTGCAGGTAGCGTAAATCGCCGATGGCGGCTTTCTGCTCCCGCGATAATACATACAATTGATAGGCCCGCCAGCCCAACTCCTGGTCATCAAAATTATCGGTGCGCAACCGTTCTTGCAGATGCTCCAAACCTCGTTTCCAGGCGTTTTCGGGAACCAGGTACTTGGCCTGCCGGGCGCGCACGATGAAATCCATGGCATATGCGGACAACCAGTCTTCAATGGGACTGTCGGGACCCCAGAGGCCGAAACCACCGCCGGCGTCCTGCATGGTCAGAATGCGCTGAATAGCCTCTTGCACCCGTTCCCGCAAACCGGCCACGGTCGCATCCTGACCGGCCCAAACTTCCGCAACTTCGTTGAAATCAATCAGTGGCAGGGCGCGGCTGGTGGTTTGCTCCAGGCAGCCATAAGGATAACGATCCAGTTGGGCCAGCAGTTCGGGGACATTCAGGTTCGGTCGACTGGCGACGCTCAACCGCACTCGGCCGGTACCCAGCAGATAGCCATCCAGCAACTCGCCGCCCAGTCGCCAGGTTTCTCCTGGATTCAACCGCTTTGCCGTGCGCTCGGTGGTTATGTTCTGCGCTGGACGCACCCCGATGTCGGATTGCCGAACCAGATTGAAGCCGTTGGGGCCTTCGACATGCAGCCAGACCTGACCGGCGCCGGGTTTCAAACCTCGCAGAGTAAAGGTGCGGCTCTCGCTGTTCTGCACAGCGGAATCCGCGACCGTCAAAGCGAACGCTGCCGGTTCATTCACCGCCACCGCGCCATCGGCGCTCAGGCGAATCGAGTAATCACCGGGCGGGGCGCTCAGGTTCTGCACGGTCACATTGATTTGGCTCTCATCGTCCGGCGCCAGGAAACGCGGCAGGTAAACCCGTGCCACTAACGGATCGCGCACCAGCGGCGCAACTTCTGCTCGACCGAGCCGGTTCTGATCCCAGGCGACCGCCA
>JAGRHM010000630.1 GCA_020445005.1 Candidatus Competibacteraceae bacterium
TTGCATCACTTTGAATCACACCCGCCAAATACCCCGCAGCTTGCTGCGGGGTCGTTTATTGCATATTCATCGGTATAAACCCGGGTTCCTGGGGCGATGAAGGTCTGAAGGAGCGGTTGGATGGTCGCTTGCTGGACATTATCCAGCATCCGGACCACCACGGCGCCGCCCCGTTGGATCATCCCCAAAATGGGGGGCTTTTCCGTTTCCAGGGTGCCCCGACCTCGTGCCCCCTTCAGCCGGCGACGCCGCCCGCGGCGGCCTTTTTTTCACCGCTTCCGAGCATCCTTTATGGCCGGCCACGACATAGACCTCGTCGCATTCCACGTCTCCCGACAGAATCGGTTCGGGCTGGCGGGCGACGATGCCGTGACGCAGGTGCTCGGTCATCCGCTGCACGTCGTCTGGATTCAACCCCAACTCTTGGGCGATCTGGGCGTTGGATAAGTTCAACCCCATAAAATACAAACACAATAGCCAAACTCGTAACGGTTGGTGGTGGCCGGCCAACACCGTCCCGGTCAGATCGTCAAAATAGCGATGGCCACCGGCACACCGATAGCTTTATCGCGCCGGTTGGGTCGTGTCGTGACCCTGCTTCGTCACGTTCGCCGCCCCACAATGGGGGCAGCGAACCCCGTCGGGCCAGCGTAGCTGGCGGACGGTTTCGTAACACCGGACATCGTCCAGTAGATTCTGAAGGTGGATCATCGACGGGAGACCTGGAGCGCGGCAGTTCAAAACCCCTTCAGTGTAGCTCTGTCCCTTGGCAGTGCGAGCCATCTTCAACAGCCTGGAATCCATATTAATGGGATGGTCGCCCCTCCCTAGACGGCATCGAAAGTGCCAAAGTGGAAATTTGCGAAGTTCCACAAACCAGAAGAGGTGACCACGATGAAGATTACGACCGTTGGGATTGATCTGGCAAAAAACGTATTTCAAGTGCATGGCGTGGACGAAGGAGGCAAGGTGGTATTGAAAAAGCCCCTGAAGCGCACGCAAGTCGTACCGTTCTTCGCTAACCTGGAACCGTGTCGAATTGGCCTGGAGGCCTGCGGCGGGGCGCACCATTGGGCGAGAGAGCTTGAGCGGCTCGGGCACACCGTGAAGCTGATGGCTTCGCAATTGTCAAGCCTTACGTGAAAACCAACAAGAACGATGCGGCGGATGCCGAGGCGATCTGCGAGGCAGTGGCCCGACCGTCGATGCGCTTCGTGCCGATCAAGACCCACGAACAGCAGGCGGTGCTGGCGTTGCATCGTGCCCGACAAGGCTTTGTCAAGGCGAGGACGGGGCAGGCTAACCAGATCCGTGGGCTCTTAGCCGAGTACGGGATCGTCATTGCGCAGGGCATCGGGCACATCGCCCAACGCCTACCGGAAATCCTGGAGGACGGCGAGAACGGGTTGCCTGGAGTATTCCGCGAGTTATTACAGCGTTTGGGAGAGCATCTTAAGGCTTTGGATCAGTAGGTGGATGCACTGGATGCGCAAATTCAACGGTGGCATCGAGCGCAGGCCGCAAGTCGCAAACTGGCCGCGATCCCAGGGATCGGCCCGCTCACGGCAAGCGCCCTGGTGGCGACGATCGGCGACGGCCAGCAATTCGAGAATGGCCGACAGTTGGCGGCCTGGTTAGGACTGGTGCCCAAACAGTGCTCCGGCGTGGGCAAACCCACGCTGCTCGGCATCAGCAAGCGGAGTGATGTCTACTTGCGGACGCTACTGATTCACGGTGCCCGCACGGTGATCCGAGTCGCTAAATGTCAGTCGGATCATGCGGGAAGCTGGCTCGTCCGGTTGCTCGGCCGGCGCAACCAGAACGTGGCGGCGGTCGCTCTGGCCAACAAGAATGCACGGATCGTCTGGGCGTTGCTCGTGCATGACCGCCCGTTTTGACCAGACTACGCCCCGGTGACAGTCAGCGGCTCATCAAACCATCGATCAAACCACCGCACTCCATAGAACAGAGGACTCACTCCAACGATTGCTCGGGCAATCATGATATGATGGCAAGACAGGTCAGACCGTGGCGGACAGAACCCGATTGGCTCAAGGCGCCTTCAGCGCGACATATTGATGGTGGAGTCCGCCAGCATATTCCATCAGGGACCGAGGCCAAGCCTCTTTCAAAGTCCGGATGTATGGCCGCAATCTATGTCCTGCTCGCCGTCATCCATGCAGGCTTGTGCAAACAGGGGCGACCA
>JAGRHM010000631.1 GCA_020445005.1 Candidatus Competibacteraceae bacterium
TCCGCATTCCGGGCAGCGGCCAGCGGATCACGCAACAAGACCACTCGACCTGCGGCGCGCTTCAGCAATTCGGCATCCGGTTCATAACCCAGAGGAACTGCGATGCGCAACTGGAAATCGCATTGACAAGCGGCGCTCAGATAGCTGTTGCACATATTATTGCCATCGCCAATCCAGGCCACGGTTCGACCCTGAATACTGCCGCGTTGTTCGATGAAGGTTTGCAAATCCGCCAACAATTGACAGGGATGATTGTAATCAGTCAATCCATTGATCACGGGTACGGTGGAATATTCGGCGAAGCGTTCAATGCTCGCATGGGCAAAAGTGCGGATCATCACCAGATCAACCATGCTCGACACGACCCGGGCGGTGTCCTCAATCAGTTCGCCCCGGCCCAGTTGGGTATCGCGCGGCGACAGGAAAATCGCGCTGCCGCCCAGTTGGGCTATGCCCGCTTCAAAGGAGACCCGGGTGCGCGTGGAGGCTTTCTCAAAAATCATACCCAACACTTTGCCTGGAAACGGCGCGTAGTATTCCCCGCGCTGGCGCAGCATCTTAAATTCATTAGCGCGCTGAAGGATCTGTTGCAATTCAGTCGGCGTTAAATCAAACAGGCTGAGAAAATGGCGTGTTTTCATTATAGGGATTTCGCTGCAAAGCCGGATGACCGGCCCTTCTAAATGATTGCAAACCGGCTTACAAAAGGCGCGCCTTCCTGCGACGGGCTGTTCGCAAGCCGTTCTCCAAAATCAAAACGGCAGCGGTAACAGCTGCCATAGTAGAATTATAGATCATGTTTTTAGCGGAATCGCGCCGTCGCAATTACGGTCGGCGACTGCACATTTTTCAACCACAGAACAGAGTTCACTCAACCATGCAAGCCCATTTTTGCCTCCAATGCGGCAGTCCATTGCAGACTGCGGAAGTTGCTGGTCACTCTCGGCAGCGCTGTAGCGCGCCTGACTGTCCTTATGTCCACTGGGATAATCCGATTCCGGTGGTCGCCGCTATTGTCGAGGTCGACGAGGCGGTGATTCTAGCCCGGAACCACGGTTGGCCTGAGAAGATGTTCGGTCTGATCACTGGTTTTCTGGAAAAAGGGGAAACGCCTGATGACGCCGTGCTGCGCGAAGTCCGTGAAGAATTGGGCCTGAGCGCCGAAACCGCGTACTTTATCGGCTATTACCCATTCTTTGAAATGAATCAGTTGTTGCTGGCGTTCCATGTGCCGGCCAGCGGTGAGATTACACTCGGTGAGGAGTTGGCGGGCATCAAGCGCGTACCAGTCGAGCGGTTGAAACCGTGGACTATAGGCACGGGTCCCGCCGTTCGCGACTGGCTGGCGAATCGGCTACTAGCCGCCCGTCATGCAATTCAATGACCCGATTAACGCAAGCTGCCTCGAATACCAGCGGATCATGGCTGCTGATCAGCACCGTTTGACCTTGCGCCGCCAATTCATTCAGCAGCGCCAGCACTTCCCGTGACAACGCGCTGTCGAGATTCGCCGTCGGTTCATCAGCAATCAGCACCGCCGGGTTGTTGATCAAGGCGCGCGCCAAAGCGGTGCGTTGCGCCTCGCCGCCGGACAGCCATTCCACCGGGCTGGCGGCTTTTGCGCCTAGTCCGAAGCGGTTCAGTAATTCCTGCGCTGCGTTGACCAGTTCCCGATGAGGCCGGCCCAGTGGATAAGCCGGCAGCATCACATTTTCCAGAACGCTCAGGCCCCGGATCAGATTAAATTGCTGAAATACGAAGCCAAATTGATGTCGCCGGATCTCGGTCAAAAAGCGCTCCGGTAGATTGGAAAGCAGTCGTCCATCCAGCGTGATGCGCCCACTTGTCGGTCGGGCCAATCCGCCGATCAAGGTCAGCAAGGTCGTTTTACCGGAACCACTGGGTCCTCTGAATACCGTGATGCCGCCACGCTCCAAAGTCAGACTGATCTCGCGCAACGCCCAGCACTCGTTAGGCTGGTTCTGATGAAAAACCTTATTGACGGCAATGAGTTCGATCATTCAAAGCATAATGCGTCGGATTGTCAAATTTTCCAAATCCTTACGCCCTGCACCCATCTCGCCGGCAATGCGCATATAGCCGACCGTATCCGGGTCCAATCCAAACAACCGAGCTGACGCCGCATCCGCCGTTACCAGATCAGTGGATAACAGTTGCGACTGCATATTGACCACATCCGCCGTCGATACGCCGCGTGGCCCGTGACGCATCATCACATTCCAGGCATCCACCACATTCAAGTCGGGTTTGCGGTAAGTCGCGAAATCAGCGATGCACTGATGCAGGTCATTGGAATGCCACTCGCCGCGA
>JAGRHM010000632.1 GCA_020445005.1 Candidatus Competibacteraceae bacterium
TCGTAGCCCAATCCACGCAGGCGTCAGTGACCGATACGCCGTACTTGAGCTGGCTGCGATCCGCCGGGATCGACTGGCTACCCCATTCCAGGTTGCTCTCGATCATCAGTCCGACAATGGACTGGTTGCCTTCCATGATCTGATGAGTGCAATCGCGCATCACCAGTGGTTGCATGGCCGGATCCTTGAAGGCATTGGCGTGACTGCAATCGACAACCAGGTTGACCGGCAATTTCTTTTCACGCAGCGCCTTTTCACACAGGGCGATCGAGACCGAGTCATAATTAGGCCGGTCTCCGCCACGCAAGACAACATGGCCATAGCGATTGCCCAGGGTGCGAATGACCGCTGATTGGCCTTGTGGGTTAATGCCCAGGAAGCTGTGCGGACGGGCGGCGGATTGCAGCGCATTGATCGCAACCTCCAGACTGCCATTGGTGCCGTTCTTGAACCCGACAGGTGTGGACAGGCCGCTGGCGATCTCACGATGGGTCTGTGATTCGGTGGTGCGGGCGCCGATAGCGGTCCACGCCACCAGGTCGGAGATGTATTGCGGAATGATCGGGTCCAGGGCTTCGATACCCGCCGGCAGACCCATCTCCGCCAACTCCAGCAACAGGCCGCGGGCGACTTGCAAGCCCTCATCGATCTGGAAGGTATCGTCCATGCGCGGATCATTGATCAAGCCTTTCCAACCGACCGTCGTGCGCGGTTTCTCGAAATACACCCGCATGATCACGAACAGAGTATCTTTCACTTCATCGGCCAGCGCCTTCAGGCGTTTCGCGTAATCACGGGCCGCCACGACATCATGGATAGAGCAGGGACCTACGACCACGAAGAGTCGCGGATCCTGACGGTCAAGGATGCGTTTGATGGTTTCCCGAGCCTGGAACACCGTGTCCGCCGCTGCTTCGCTGAGCGGCAGGCGCTGTTTGATCTCTTCGGGCGTGGGGAGAACTTCCAGGGCGGCGACATTGACATTGTACAGGTTTTGCATGGGCGTAAAATCAAAGTAGTGAATTAAAAAAACAAGGGTTTGGAATGGATTAATCCCGCAAGCTAATGATCGGCCAGCCACGTTCCCCGGCATGGTGGGCCAAGGTGGCGTCAGGGTCTACCGCCACCGGATAAGTCACCCGGTCGAGCAGGGGCAAATCATTATGGGAGTCGCTATAGAACCAGCTTTCCGCCAGATTGCCGCCGGTTTCGGTCAACCAGGCATCCAGTCGTTCCACCTTGCCGTGCTGGAAACAGGGAATCCCGGTCGGTCGCCCGGTATAACGGCCATCGATCAATTCCGGTTCGCTGGCTAGTAAATGCGGCACGCCCAACCGTTCAGCAATAGGGGCAGTGATGAAGCGATTGGTGGCGGTAATGATGAGTAAAGTGTCTCCGGCAATGCGATGCCGGTTCAGCAACTCGTCTGCTTTAGGCAACAGGATCGGCGCGATTTTCTCTTCCAGGAATCGTTCGCGCCAGGCCAGCAATGCCGGCAGCGGATGCTCGGCCAAAGGGCGCAACATGAAGGCCAGAAAAGCGTAAATATCCAATGTGCCTGCTCGGTACTCGTCGTAAAAGCGCTGATTCTCGCGCTCGTAATGCTCGCCGTCGACCAGCCCTTGTTCGATAAGAAACTGGCCCCACAGATAATCACTGTCACCCCCCAGCAGGGTGTTATCGAGATCAAAAATCGCCAGGCTCATGGAATCGTTACCGCTACTGTGATTTTGCTGGTTCATCAAGGCCGTATTGTCGGAGTTTTTTGCGCAGAGTGCCACGGTTGATGCCGAGTAAATCAGCGGCGCGGGTTTGATTGCCGCCCGTGCGTTGCATGACGATCTCCAGCAAGGGGGGTTCTACCTCTTGCAGCACCAGATCATACAAATGGCTGGGTTGCTGGTCGCCCAGGTTGTGAAAATAGATGCGTAGCGCCTCGTAGACCTGATCGCGCAAGGGCGTGGCAGGTAACAGATCAACGGGAGGATCGATGTTTTTATTGTTCATTGCAAAAGGCGCTCGCTATCGGCATTCAGACAGGGCTGTTAAATTTAGAAGCGGTGGGCATGCTAAGGCCGTTTGAGAAAAACAGGGCTATCATACCGAAGTGTGTCATGAGGATGAAGCCGCGGGGCGCATTCCGATACCGCTTCAGGGATCATGTAGCCGCCGCTATCGAAAATATCACCCAAATCCATCAGCCTAATGAATTTATCCGACCCAAGATCCCGAATTTATTCTCGCTGGCTCCTGCTAGGTTTACTGCTGGTCTTCACTCTGGTTTGGTTCAGCAATTTGGAATCCCGCAAGCTGTTCCGTCCTGACGAGGGACGCTATGCCGAGATCGCCCGCGAGATGGCCGTATCCGGGGACTGGATCACGCCGCGCTTGAATGGCCTGAAGTATTTCGAGAAGCCGCCCTTGCAATACTGGGCGACGGCGGCGGCGTTCAAACTGTTCGGGGAACATCACTGGACCGCGCGCTGGTGGCCGGCGACCACCAGTTTTGCTTGTGTGCTGCTCATGTTCTGGGTAGGACGGCGACTCTATGGCGAGGAAACCGGTCTGGCGGCGGCAGCGGCGCTGGGTGGGTGTACCTGGTTTCTGCTCAATGCACATTTCAATTCGTTGGACGCCGGGCTGACCGCGTTTCTCACCTTGGCGCTGCTGAGCTTTCTGATGGCGCAGCGTCCGAACGTGACTCCCAGAGAGAACCGTAATTGGATGCTGACCGTCTGGGTCGGCATGGCGCTGGCCGTTCTGAGCAAGGGCTTGATCGGGGTGGTGCTGCCGGGCGCAGTGCTGACGCTGTATATTCTGATCGAGCGCGACTGGCGAATGTTGACCCGGTTGCATTTGGGTAAAGGGCTGGCGCTGTTTCTGCTCATCGCTGCGCCGTGGTTTATTGCGGTCTCGCTGATCAATGACGAATTTGCGCGATTTTTTTTCATTCACGAGCATTTCGCGCGGTTTACCACCGATGTTCACCGACGCATGGGCGCCTGGTGGTATTTCGTTCCTGAACTCCTGATCGGTTCGATGCCGTGGACGCTGTTTATTGCGATGCGGTTGCGTGACGGCTGGCGGCGCGAAGGGGAGCGGGGAACGCTACAACCCTTGCGGTTATTACTGATCTGGGCAGGATTTATTTTCCTCTTCTTCAGCGCCTCGCATTCCAAGTTACCGTCCTATATCCTGCCGATCTTTCCGGCGCTGGCGCTATTCGCTGGCGTGGAGATGCAGCGCATGAAGCCGGAAATTCTCAGCCGTTTGGCCTGGGGACTGGCGGCGATTGGTGGTTTGCTGCTTTTGCTGATTCTGCTAGGCGGCGAGCACTTGGCTCGTGCATTTTCCAAAGATTCTTCGCCTTTCGAGATCGTCCGCAACTTTGCACCCTGGCTTCTGGCGTCCATTGCCACGTTCACTGCGGGCACGAGCGCAGCGGCGGGATTATTCCGCCAGTCTTCCCGCAACGCTGGCATCATCGCGCTGGCGCTGGGCAGTCTCAGCGCGGGTATTCTGGCCATGGACGGTCACAATGAGTTATCCCGGTTATACTCCGCGGATCAAATTGTTCAGGAGATCGAAGCCGAACATGGCCC
>JAGRHM010000633.1 GCA_020445005.1 Candidatus Competibacteraceae bacterium
GTATCGAACCGGAAGGATTAATGTGTGTCTCCACGCGCCCGGCTAGCGCTTCCGATGACCCAATTGCTGATCCCCAACCGATCATTACTGCTGCGATGGGTCGCTACCGCTATCTGATTCAACGTCATCTGACAGAAATCGACGATCCCCGAATCGCCGAATGTCTCACCCGCTGTTTGACCGAGCGCCACAATGTCGTTGATGAATGCAGCCTGACTCTGTTCTTTGCGGGTCGGGAAGGTCACGACTTCGCCGCATTTGTGGCTTCAGCCGCGCCACTGCGCGAAGTCGATCAACATCTACTGGAAGTGTTTTGCATTAACATCGCCCTGTGCGCCGATAATATTGCTCTGGTGTCCCATCTGCGCAACCAGGCTTTTGTCGATAGACTGGTAAGTTTGCCCAATCGCACGGCCTTCATTGACGCAGTGGATCAGCGGTTGAAAAGTGGCGAGTGCGCGGGAATGGTCATCGCGCTAATCGATGTCGATCAATTTGCGGAAATCAATGACATGCTCGGCCATCACTACGGCGATCATCTGTTGTGCGCGATGGCTCGTCGTCTGGAGCAGGCGCCGCTGGATCAATGTCTAGTCGCCCGCATTGCCGGCGATAAATTTGGTGTATTCGGGGATGAACGCCTGGTGCAACCGGAAATACTGCAACCAATCTTCACAACGCCCTTCAACATTCAAGAGGTGCAGCACACCGTCTCGATTTCAATGGGGTTGGTGCAGTTGAGCGCCTGTTTCGCGGAACGCGGCGCGGAACTAATCAAAGATGCCTCTATCGCCCTCAAACACGCCAAATCCAGCGGGATTGGCCAAACCGCTTATTACTCCGACACGATTCGCACCGAAACCCGCGAACGCACTCGTCTCCTGCATGAACTACGCCATGCTTTTAATCATGACCATTTGTTCATCGTTTACCAACCCCAATTGAGTCTGCACAGTGAGGAGGTGATTGGTGTCGAGGCGCTGATGCGCTGGCGCGCTGAAGATGGCCGTTTTGTACCGCCCGATCGTTTTATCCCGGTGGCTGAACGCTCCGGGTTGATCGTGGGCCTTGGCAACTGGGTGCTGCGCATCGCATTGCACGCCCTCGCCCGGTTGCGCGCGGCCGGCTATGATCGTCTGCGCATGGCGGTCAATGTTTCAGCCGTCCAGTTCCGCCAGCCCGATTTTCTGCAAACCGTGGAAGAAGCGCTGCGCGACACCGGAACGAACCCGGAGGCTCTCGAACTGGAAATCACCGAGTCAGTTGCGGCTCTGGGGTTTGGCTATGTAGAAAAACTGCTGCATCAATTGAAATCCGCTGGCATCGGCGTTGCGATCGACGATTTCGGCACCGGCTTTTCATCGCTGTCTTATCTTGACCGCCTGCCCGCTGACCGGTTGAAGATCGACAAATCCTTCGTTTGGGCGCTGGATTCGCAACAACCGGGGCGACGTATTGCCGACATTGTGATCGAGCTGGGCCGGAAGCTGGGTATGAATGTCCTGGCCGAAGGGGTCGAAACCGCTGCCCAGACGAGCTTGCTGCGTGATCTGGGGTGTGACGATGCTCAAGGTTACTATTTCGGCAAACCGATGTCGTTGGACGAGTTGCTGAGTTGGTTGCCCGCGCCGCGTGGAGAATCGCAATGAACCCGTTTCGCTCAATCGCTGGCGGGTTGGCTCTAGCCCTGTTGCTATTGGCCGGTTGCGACTCAGGTCCCTTGCGCATCGGCTTTATCGGCGGATTGACCGGGCGCAACGCCGACCTCGGTCTCGCCGGGCGCAACGGCGCCTTGCTGGCTGTAGAACAACGCAACCAGGCAGGCGGTGTCCACGGCCGCCGAGTGGAACTGCTGATTCGGGATAATGCGCAGACGCCCGAGATCGCGATCAAGGCGACCAAGGAATTGGTTGCTGCCCAAGTTGAAGCCATCGTCGGTCCCCTGACCAGCGCCATGGCCAAGGTCATCCTGCCGGTAACCGAGCAGGCGAAGCTCGTCATGGTCAGCCCGACGGTCACCGCCGTGGAGTTTGCCGGCCAGGATGACCAGTTTTTCCGTCTGCCTTCGACCACGCGGGATTACACTCGCACTTCCGCCACCTTCCACTACCATCAACGCGGACGGCGGCGCATCGCGGTTGCTTACGATGTGCGTAATCGGGCTTTTTCCGAAAGCACCTTAAACGATTTTCGCTCCACCTTCAGCGAATTGGGGGGGGTAATCCCGTTGGCTATACCCTTTGAATCCTCTGCCGAAACCACTTTCGCTGATATCATTGACAACCTGTTGCAAACGCAACCTGATGCGTTGTTGTTCATCGCTGGTGCAGTCGATACCGCCCGTCTCGCCCAGCAGGCGCGCAAACAGGCTCCTGATCTACCGCTGATCGCCCCTGAATGGGCGGCCACTGAACAGCTTATCGAGCTGGGGGGCCGCGCCGTGGAAGGTTTGTATCTGGCTCAGTTTTTTAACCGGGATGACCCTACCCCCCGCTATCAGGCTTTCCGTAAGGCTTATCAAGCCCGCTTTCAACAGGAACCGGGGTTTGCCAGTTTGGCGGCTTACGACGCAACGAATGTCGTTCTGGACGCCCTCAGCCGTCGCACCGACGGTCAATCACTCAAAGAGACCTTGCTGCATACTTCTTTCCAAGGGGTACAGCAGCCGATCGCCTTTGATCGCTTCGGGGATGCCCAACGTCCGACTTTCATCACGGTGGTTCGTGATGGCCGATTCGTCATCATCGAGTAAGCAGCGTGCGCGTATGCCATTGCATGCTTTCCTGGCGTTCTTGCTGATTGTGACCTTGCTGGTCACTCTGGGAACCGTAGGCAGCGCGATTTTGGCCGTGCGTCTGCCACAAATCATGCAGGAAAATCATCAGGCCGTTCAAAGTGAGGCCGAGGATTTGGTCAGCCGTATGGAATTCCTGATGAATAATCTTCAGGTCCGCCTTGAGCCTTTGGAGTCGCTGCTGGGAGAACTGCTTCCTCGTCAATTGCATTCGGTTCTCGACGCCATCGCAAACGATGAGTCTTCGTTTAGCGCAATCTATGTGCTCTCTCCAGGCGGGATCGTGGAAGCTGTCGGGATACGCTCCACATTGTATCAACAACACGCTTCGCATCAAAAACATGCCGATTTAATCGGGAGCGACCTGTCGGCCAACCGTTTATTTCGCATGGTCCAGGCGCAACAGCGCCCGACCTGGAGCGACCGCTATTTGTCAGCGCTTTCCGGAAACACCACGGTCGGCTTGGCGGTTCCAGTCAGAGGCCGTGTAATCATCGGTGAAATTCCCCCACAGTATCTGGTGCGCGCATTGCGCACCGCGCGTATGTTTCCCAACGAGTCGATCTGGATTATCGACCGGCATGGAGAATTGGTGGGCGATACGGATTCCCCTTCGCAAGCTGGCATCGTCAACCTGCTTGGACTACTGCCGGTGCAGCAGGCCATGCGCGGCGAGGCCCTGCCCGAGACTTTCCAGTATCAGGACCGCAGTTATTATCTGGCGGTGCAACATTCACGAGCATTGGATTGGTATTTTTTGGTGAAACTGCCAGCCGGTCTAAACGATCCTGATATTCGTTCTCTGCTGATCATGGCGACCACCAGTTTCCTTGGCTCCTTGCTGGTTGGCGTCCTGCTCGCCCCTTTGTGGGCGTCTTACCTGGCGCGATCGGTGCGCAAACTCATGAAATGCGCCCAACGAGTCGCTGAAGGTCAGTCTGACGGGATCTGGCCACGTAGCTTGATTATTGAATTCAACCAGTTGTCCGCCAACCTTGAGCAGATGGCCGGCGCTATCCAGGAACGGGAACAGCAACTCCGCACCCTTAATGCTGAACTGGAAGCCCGTGTGGTTCAGCGTACTGCTGACCTGGCGCACACCAATCATGAGTTGTCTGAAACGCTGGATCATCTGCGTCACGCCCAGCAGGAATTGGTGCGCACGGAAAAGCTGGCGGCGCTGGGCGAGCTGGTGGCGGGCGTCGCCCACGAACTGAATACCCCGATTGGCAATGGCTTGATGGCGGCGTCCACGCTGCACGACAAGGTTCACGAATTTCGGAAAGCTATACAGGAGGGTTTGCGTCGCTCGGCGCTTGATCATTTCGTCGCTCAGGTCGAAACTGCCGCGGACATCACCACTCGTAATCTGCAGCGCGCTGCCGAACTGGTCACCAGCTTTAAGCAAGTGGCGGTGGATCAAACCAGTTCCCAACGCCGAATCTTTGATCTAAAGGAAGTCGTGAGCGAGATTCTGCTGACGCTGCATCCCATGCTGAAGCGCATCCCCCATCAAGTGGTGGTGGACATTCCCGAAGGGTTGCGCATGGACAGTTACCCCGGCCCGTTGGGGCAGACGCTGGCGAATCTGGTCAACAACGCCACCTTGCATGCTTTCGACGACGGTGAATCCGGGGTGATGCGCATTACGGCGGATCCGGTCGGAGAAGGGCAAGTCCGGCTGCGAGTCGGCGATAATGGCAAGGGCATTCCCGTTACCCTGCTGGAACGAATCTTTAATCCTTTCGTCACTACTAAAATGGGGCAGGGCGGTGCCGGGTTGGGACTGCACATCGCCCATAACATCGTGACCGGCATCCTGGGCGGCAGTCTGACGGTGTGCAGTGAAGAAGGCCAGGGTTGTGAATTTGCGATGTTGCTGCCGAAACAAGCGCCGCACACTGCACAAAGCGCCCTTTCCGATTAAACCCACATTTCGCAAACCGTCCACTGGCGGGTTACGGTATGCTTATGCGATGAACCTGACCGACTCGCTGCTTCCGGCTGATTTGCTGTTCTTCGCCAATTTCATCTGGCTGGTGATTGGAGTCTATGCCCTGCGCGTTGCGCCCTGGCGCGCGTTGCTGGCTAGCCCCCAACTCCAGCATGTCTTTCTGGGCGCATCCGTTGTGTTATTCCTGATGTGGATTTTCGAGGTCGGCGTGCGTCCGGCGCTCGGTTTTCACCTGCTCGGCGTGACGGTTTATACGCTGATGTTTGGCTGGTCGCTGGGGGTCATCGGCGCCAGCTTGATCATGCTGGCGGTGACGATCACAAACGGCGATTGGGCGGCATTAGCGGTAAACGCCTTGTTGCTTGGCGTACTGCCGGTCTCGGTCAGCTATAGCGTGTATGCCCTGGTGGATCGCTACCTACCCCGACATCTTTTCATTTATATTTTCCTATGCGCCTTCTTCAACGCCATGCTGACCGCCGGAGTGACGGTATTGGCGCTGGTTGTGCTGCTGGTCGTCACCGAAACCTACGCCTTTTCCCGTATCAGCAGCGAATACCTGCCTTTTCTGCCGCTCTATCTGTTCCCGGAGGGTCTGATCAACGGTATGATCATCACGGTGCTGGTGGGCCTGCGACCGGACTGGCTAAAAACTTATGACGATGAGCGATATTTGAAATCTTGAGCCGCACTGCTGATGCAATGAGGGTTTGGTTGAGCGTGTTGGGAAAACTGTTTGGCGGAGCTTTTGGTTTTATGGTCGGCGGACCGCTGGGCGCGCTGCTGGGCGCAGCGGTCGGCCATAATTTTGATCAGGCCCAATGGCAAGCGGCTACATCGTCAGCGTCCGGGACGGCAGGTCATGATCAGGCGCGACATGTGTTCAACGCCACAGCATTCCAGATCATGGGTCATATTGCTAAAGCCGATGGCCGGGTTTCGGAACGCGAAATCGCTGCGACGCGCGCCATCATGGATCATCTGCAGTTGAACGTCGCTCAGCGCCAAGCCGCGATGGAAGGCTTTACCGCAGGTAAGCAACCGGAATTTGCTGTGGAAGCTGCGATTGAGACCTTTCAGCGCGCCTGCCGCGCTTATCCAGCCATGCTGCAACAACTGTTGGAGTTATTACTGAATGTTGCTTACGCCGATGGCGGGCTGCATCCTCAGACCCACGCGCGTTTATCAGCAGTGGCTGAACGGCTGGGTATTCACCGCCTGCAATTTGAAACCCTGCATACTCTGTTTCGCGCGCAGCGCTGGGCGCATGAGTCGGGTCAGAGCGGTTTTGGCGGCGCTGAGGCCGGCGCGCAGCGCGAACGTCGGAACAATGGCCAACGACCGACTACCGCCGTCAACTCGTTGAGCCATGCCTATGGCGTACTTGGCCTGAAACGCGAGGCTAGCCCTGAAGAAATCAAGCTGGCTTACCGCCGCCTGATCCGACAACACCATCCTGACAAGCTGGCGTCGAGTGGCCTTTCACCGGCGGAAATGGCGCGCGCTACAGAGCGAACCCGGGAAATCACCGCTGCTTATGACCGCATCCGGGAAGCGCGGGGTTTATAACACGCCCCGTTCCGCTAACGACACGGTTTGTCCATCGCCAACCACCACATGATCCAACAACCGGACATCGACCGTAGCCAGAGCCTCCTTTAGCCGCAAGGTAATCGCCTCATCGGCCCGGCTCGGTTCAGCGACCCCGGAAGGATGGTTGTGAGCCGCGATCACCGCGGCAGCGTTATAATGCAAAGCGCGTTTCACCACCTGACGGGGATGCACAGCGGAACTGTCAATGGTTCCGAAAAACAGCTCTTCGTACTGAATCACCCGGTGCTTGTTGTCCAGAAACAGGCAGGAAAAAACTTCGTGCGGGTGATGGCGCATCTTCGCCATCAGGTAGCGTCGGGTATCAGCCACGCTTTGGATGGCGTCGGTTCGTTGCAGGGTATCTTCCAGGTGGCGGCGAGCCAACTCCAATACGGCTTGCAATTGGGTGAACTTGGCGGGTCCCAATCCAGGGGTTGCGCAGAATGCGGCCTGATCCAGTTCCAGCAACTGGCGGAGACCGCCATGTTGCTTAAGCATGTCGCGTGCTAGATCGACCGCGCTACGGCCGGGTACGCCGACCCGTAGAAAAATCGCCAGTAATTCAGCATCGGAAAGCGCGGCGGCGCCCCGTTGCAGTAACTTCTCCCGAGGACGTTCGTCATCGGGCCAATCACGAATGGACATAGTGATTTCCTATGGAGTCACTTCATTAAATCATCGATGTAAATATAGAAACAAATAATTTTTGTCATGTACAGAAATACAGCCTCTAAAATCCTCGCGCTTCTCGAATGCGCTCGTATGCAGCGGTGATTTCCCGAGTTCGTTCGGTGGCGCGCGCCATCTCTGCCGGTGAAACGCCACTGGACGCCAGTTTGTCAGGATGATGTTGCCGGATTAGGCGACGATAGGCCAGCTTGATTTCTTCGGGACTGGCTTCGCGCTTCAGGCCAAGTAGGCTATAGGCATGGTTCAATGAGTTGACCGCAGTAGTTGGCCGTTGACCATGCGCCCGGCGTTCGCGTTGCCCGCCAGTCCCTGCGCCGCCAAATCCGCTCTGGCTAGACTCATGCGCCCAGCGCTGCGCGCGAAACAGGGTATGCAGGGTCTCAAATTGCAAACGGTGAATACCCAGGCGTTCAGCCACTGCTGATAGACGCGCATGGGTCTGAGGATGCAGCCCGCCATCGGCATAGGCCACATTCAACAGTAATTCCAACAATTGTTGCAGCATCGCCGGATAAGCGCGACAGGCGCGCTGGAACGTCTCAATCGCCGTTTCCACCGAAAATTCCGGTTGCTTGCCCGCGGTAAAACCTTCCATCGCCGCCTGGCGTTGCGTGGCGTTTAATCGCAAATGATCCATGATTGCGCGCGCCGCGCCGATTTCGCGTTCCGAAACCCGGCCATCGGCTTTGGCTATATGGCCCATGATCTGGAATGCCGTGGCGTTGAACACGTTCCGCGCCTGATCGTGGCTTGAAGTTTCGGACGTTGACGATGCAGCAGTTTTCCATTGGGCCTGATCAAAATTATGACCAACCGCCGCGCCCAGCAATGCGCCCAGCGGCCCGCCGACCATAAAGCCAAAAGTTCCGCCAAACAGTTTTCCGAACACGCTTAATCAAAGCCTCGTTTGTCATCCGCGCCGTTCAAGATTTCAAATACCGTTCATCGTCATAAGTTTTCAGCCAGTCTGGCCGTAGTCCCACTAATACCGTGATGACCATACCGTTGATGAGACCCTCCGGGAACAGATAGAGCGGCAGAAAGGGCAGATACTCGCTGCTGATGCGGGCAAAGGTATAGGTTTCAGTGACGACGAGCAGGGCGACCAGTGCCCATACTGTCACACCGGCAGCCAGCATAGCGTTGAAGAAGGCGCACAGAAAAATATAGATGAAAAGATGCCGGGGCAGATAGCGATCCACCAGAACATACACGCCATAACTGATCGAGACCGGCAATGCGCCAAGCAACAGGGCGTTTGCCGCGAACGCCGCCCAATCGCCGTTCGTGACCGTCACCGCCAGCATGATCAGGCTGGCGCCGATGACTCCCAGCGACCAGCCGAACATCAGGGTATAAACCGTTACGCCGAGCAGGTGAAAACCGAGCG
>JAGRHM010000634.1 GCA_020445005.1 Candidatus Competibacteraceae bacterium
GGGGTTTCTTCTCGGAGATTCTCCGGCAAGTCATCAGGACGATTTTCCACGATTCCAGAAGGTGGAATAACGGCCTGGTAATTCCAGCGCCGATAGCCGCGCCCTTTTCCCCAGCGCCAGCGTTTCAACCAACCTGTTTCCACGGCGTGATTCAGATGTTGTGTTATGGGCTTATCCGATAACCCGGTCACGCGCATGATGTCGGCGATGGACGGAAAGCAATGACCGCCATCCTCTTCCATGAAGTGAACGCTGATCGCCCACAGGACATAACGGACACCGGACGGTAAATCACTCTCTCCAATGGCTCGTTGCCAACAGGATTTAAAGCTCGGAGGATTCGCCGTCTTCATGGCTGCTCCTCCATCGATGGGGAGCGGGTGCTCGCGCCCTGTTCCGGCAGCGTTCGCTGCGAAGCGATTCGGAGTCGTTGGGAAGAAGGGCAAAACGTGAGTGAATAGAACGCTGTGGCCGCGTCCCAGGGAGGCCGATCAGACGGCCGGGGGGTCTGCGCTTTCATGAATTTCCCTTTTTAAAGGCAACACTTCACCTGTGAGGGGCTTGAAAGCTACAGCCTGACCGCTATAATCAGAGGTATCTTACGTCTCTGATCGTCGTCCTTAGCGGATCGATAGGCGGCGATGCTTTCAGGATCCCACGTTCCGCCCCCGAGCTTTATCGCTCGGGGGCTTTGTGTTTTTAGGAAGGGTAGTTTTTTAGCTCATGGAAATGCTCCAAATGAGTGACATTGGTTAACCGCGCTTTGGGGTTCGGTGATCCATCGGCGCTTGAGCGCGCGCTGGGAAGGGATAGATTACCGCTTAAAATCCACTCGCGGTGTCGGATGATTTGCGCTCTACTTTCCTCAATCTGCTGATTCAGGAAAATATCAACCGCTTGATCGACAACCGATTGCTCAAGACGAGGATGACGCCGGCGGAGTTCCAGGATCAGCGATCCCAAGCCGCCAACGGGTACGCGCGCATCCCGGCGCTCTTCCTGCAGGCACCACAGCTCATAAGCAACCCGGCGCGGATGGTATCGCTGTTTAGACCCGCTCATCGCTGGCGCTCCCAGCAATTAAAGGCGGTATCCAATCCTTTTTCCAGGAGAGATTTTGTAATGCAAGTCGGGGGGAACAACCGAGGGAGTAGGGATACCATGCTAGCCATGCTGACCTCCTGTGTTTAGGTCGGTATCGGTCAGGTTCTGTGGGATGAAAATACATCTCACAGAACCGCTTCTTGCGCCAGTGCCAGCGCTACTGCCACGTTTTTTGTCGAGTATTGCGATCATTGTGCTGAGCCTCACCATTCGATTCGGACAAACCAGCCCCAACCCGCGCGATGCCGGGCAAAAAATATCGTGGACTGGATTGAGCCGGTCACCGCTTTGTGGTGGGGCTCGTGCGCCAATTTTTATGATTCCTTGACCGCTTTGTGGTAAATAGGAATTTGACGCACCTATTTTTAGTTTAGGTAAATATTTTGAACACTTCAAGAGCCTCGTTGATCCCGCCAATTCCTGGGCAGCTGGCGATTCTAAGGTGTTGATATGAAAAGAGGCGATGCCCACTTGGCTGGTTGAGTCCAGACGCCCCTATTCCACAGAAACTCTTGAAGAACCCTGAAATACTGATGGGGTTGCGGGTTATCGGGCGTTTTCGTAAGAGATCCCACCGGATCGGGTGGGGAGGGTGTCCAATGCACAAGCAACGGAAAAATGCCAAAATCTTAATTATAGAAGATAGCGAGACGGTCCGGATCGTCCTCGCCGCGGCGTTGCGGAATGCGGATTATGACGTTATCGAAGCGGCGGATGGCATGACGGGTCTGATGCTCGCCGAGAGGTGGACGCCCGATTTGGCGATTCTGGATCTGCACTTGCCCGATATGCCTGGCGTGGAAATCGCCTGTCTTTTCCATCAGCGCATCCCGTATCTGGTGCTGACCATGGATGCAGAATATGAGCAGGTCAAGAAATGTACGGATCTCGGCGCGCTGGGGTATTTGGTTAAACCCATCGTTATTGAAGATGTCATGCGATATATACATATCGCGCTGCGTCGCGGGTGGGAAAACCTCCACTTGCGGAATGCGCTACGGGAAACCCAAACTGTCTGTAAAGCGGTCGGGATTTTAATGGCCCATCAGCAGCTCTCGGAAGAAGCGGCTTATCAGAAGCTGGTGTCATTTGCCACGGCGCACCGGCAACGACTTGCGGTGGTCGCCAGTGAAGTGCTCAAAGAATTCCACGATTTGATTGGGGTGGAGAAGAAACCGGTGGGGACTGCAAGAAAAGCGAACAAGGCGGGGGGTTCGATTGCCGAGTGGTTCAATCTCCCCCCTCCTCCCGCGGGCTAACGCATTCGGGGGCCGGGTACGTCTTCAGCTGCTCGACGACGTCCGCCCATGCAACGCGCGCCTGTTGGATGCCCTTTTGCAGAGCAACAAAATCAGCGCGTTGGACCGCGTCACCAATCGCCCGGCACTGATCAGCCAATTGGTCTGCGCCAATCTCGGCGGCTCCCCCTTTTACATGATGCGCGATGGCCCGAATTCTTTCCCAATCCTTGGATTCGGCTAACACGTCTAGTTGCTTCAGGTCCTGTTCAGAATCGTTCTTGAACGCATCGATGATTCGCGATAGGTCCAGTCGGGTTATTCGAGCCAGGTGGTTCAGTCGATCCGGTTGCAGCACCGGGCGTGCATGCGCTGCGTGCGCCGAGGCCTGTGCGGATGGCGGCGCGGTAGGGGCGGGGTCGCCGCCGTTTTCAACCACCGCCGCGATGGCATCCAGCAGTCCATCGACCGTCACCGGCTTGGTCAGAAACCGATTGACGCCGACCGTGTTGGCGGCCGCGCGCGCCTCTTTCGTCACGTCCGCAGTCAGCAGGATGGTGGGGAGGGACGAGTCGGGCGCCCTCTGGCGGTAACGGGCAATGACTTCATGCCCGTACAACCGGGGCATCTGCAAATCCAAAATCGCGAGATCGAAAACGGTCGAACCCAGGAGCGCGTCGAATGCCGCCTGGCCGTCAGCGACGAGATACACGCGATGGCCGGCGCTGCGGAGAATATCCCGAATGACTTGCCGGCTAATGCGGTGATCTTCGGCCACCAGGATGCGTAAAGAACGCCGGACTGACGGGCGTCCTGTCGGTGGAGACAGGAGCGCTGACCGCTCCGTGGTCGTGTGCGGCTCCGTTGCGCGCAGTAACGGCACTTCGAACCAAAAGCAACTACCCCTGTGGGGCGTACTCTCGACGCCGATCTTGCCGCTCATGCGTTCCACGAGCTGCTTGGCGATGGAAAGTCCAAGTCCAGATCCCCCGGAATGCCGACTGGCCGTGTGATGTTGTGAAAATCGCTCAAACAGATGTGCGCTGATGGTCGCGTCGAGACCCAGTCCGGTATCGGTCACTTCAAAGCGCACTTGAGCCCAATGGCTTTTACTCGTGATGGGAATGTCCGCGATGCTGCGCGTCGCGATGGTGACCGAACCGCGCTCGGTAAACTTGATGGCATTGCT
>JAGRHM010000635.1 GCA_020445005.1 Candidatus Competibacteraceae bacterium
TGGGCTATTCTTAAGGGAAAGTTGAAGAAAATTGTTGCAAATTTTCAAAATCTTTTTGATGCGCTAACAGCAGTTTTCCAAACTATCTAAAAACTGTTTGACTATATTTTTATCGCGCCGGTTGGGTCGTGACTCTGCTTCGTCACGTTCGCCGCCCCACAATGCACCCCATTACCCATAAATACCAACTCACTGTATAATATACGGTTTCAGGGTATTGTGAGGAAACGAGATGGGTTGGGCACAAGAGGAGTTTAACAATCTGGAGTTGGGAGATGCCCGGCGGACCCAACGCTTGATCAAGTGGGTCGATGATCTATCGGCCCAACCCACGGGGAGCATTCCGCTGGCCTGTGGGGGATGGGCAGAGACCAAACCGCCGACCGATTACTGGACAACCCGGTGGTGGACTGGCGAGAAATTCTGGACATCCACACGCAACAGACGGTGATGCGAATGCACGACCAGCCGGTCGTGCTCTGTATTCAAGACGCGACTGAATTGGATTTCACCTTGCAACCGGGGATGGTGGGACTAGGGCGGTTGAGCGACGAGACCCAGCACGGGATGTCCATGCATCCGACGTTGGCGGTGACACCGGCGGGCACGGCGCTGAGGGTACTGGATGCCTGGATGTGGGCGCGCAAGCCGAAGAACGAATTCGATGTGAAGGAAAGTGCGCGCTGGGTGGAAGGTTACGAAATTTTGGCCGATCTGGCTGAAACGATCCCCGAGACGCGATTAGTCTATGCAGATGATTGGGAAGGTAATTTTCTAGCATTGATGGACGCTGCCGCGCAGCACGGGCATCCGGCCGATTGGCGGGTTCGCGCTCAGCATAACCGCCATCTTCCCGACGGCAAAAAATTGTGAGATCACCTGGCGATCAGTGAACCGATCGGTCATCTTGAAGGCTTCGCGCGCTTCCTACTGGACCGCTTCAAGCGTGTCCTGGCCATGCAAATAGTGGGCATGCTGTACCAAAGCCAGGTTGTAGGCAAATTGAACGAGAGTTGCTAAATCCCGACGAATCGTTTGCTGTTTATCTTCCTTGTAAACTTCAAATTGCTGGTGATGGGCATTCAGGAGATCCAGGGTAAATTGCGTCATATGTTCGAGATCGGCCCGGGTAACCTGGGTAATGCCCAAATACGTCTGCTTCCGGGAAACATAGCCCACGATGAGACCCACGCCGAGAAGGGGCAATAACACGAGTGGCAAAACCACGGTCAGCAGTTTGCCACGAATTTTCATGTCTTTTATGAAATACATGCCTTGGCGTCACGACCATGGTTGACAGCTCCCGCCTGCCCTGGCCCGTGCCACTTTCGACGCAGGGGGTCGTTTCAACGTTGCGCTGATCCACAGCGCGCAATCGATCAGGGCGTCGAGATCAATATCGGTCGCAATCCCCAGCCCGTTTAACAGATAGACAACATCCTCGGTAGCCACGTTACCCGAAGCGCCGGGTGCATAGGGGCATCCGCCCAGCCCGGCGACCGAGGCGTCGAATGTCGCTACGCCACATTGAAGTGAAGCATAAATATTGGCGATCGCCATGCCATAGGTGTCATGGTAATGGCCAGCGATGCAATCGAGGGGTACGCGAACGCTGACCGCTTCGATCAGACGCTTCGCCGCCTCCGGCGTACCGACGCCGATAGTGTCCCCCAGACTCACCTCGTAGCAACCCATGTCGAACAGAGTTCCCGCCACTTGGGCGACCGCCGACGGCAGAATGGCGCCTTCGTAAGGGCAACCGAGGACGCAGGACACGTAACCCCGAACCCGGACGCTGGCTTGGCGCGCTGCCGCCAGCACTGGCGCGAAGCGTTTTAACGAATCAGCAATGGAGCATTGAATATTTTTTTGCGAAAAGGACTCGGAAGCCGCGCCAAAAATCGCGACTTCGCGCGCGCCGGCTTCGATCGCAGCTTCCAGACCTTTCAGGTTGGGGGTCAACACCGGGTAGGCGACGCTCGGCAATCGCCTAATAGCACGCATAACCTCAGTATTATCGGCCATCTGCGGAACCCATTTCGGCGACACGAAGGACGTTGCTTCGATAGCCTGCAAACCCGCTTTCCCTAATCGGGCAATCAGTTCCACTTTGGTGGCTGTAGCGATGATCTGGGGTTCATTCTGCAAGCCATCGCGGGGACC
>JAGRHM010000636.1 GCA_020445005.1 Candidatus Competibacteraceae bacterium
TGAGCGCACTCAACCGCTGGTTGTGCGGACAAAGCGTAGCTCTGCATGACCCCGCGCGAGGCATGGTCACCACCTTCAGCGCTTTGGTGCTGAAATCCACCACAGCCCATATTTTTCATATTGGCGATACGCGCATCTGGCAATGGCGCGACGCCACGCTGGAGCCATTGACGAGGGATCACCACAGTTGGGCCAGCGCTCAGCGGGTTTATCTAAACCGGGCGTTAGGCATCGACACCCACCTGGAAATCGACTATCGCAGTCTGCCGGTTGAAGTCGGCGACCGGTACTTGTTCACTACGGATGGCGTTCATGAATATGTGCCGCCTTTGCAAATTAAGCGCCTGCTGGGCGAATGCCAGGACAGTCTCGACGCCGCTTGCCGCGCCCTGACCGCCGCCGCCCGCGCCGCCGGTAGTCCGGATAATCTGACCTGCCAATTGCTGTGTATCGATGACTTGCCTGCCCCGGATGTCGACTCGGTCTTCCGGGAATTGACCGAGTTGCCGTTCCCGCCGCCTTTGGAACCGGGCATGATTCTGGACGGCTATCGGATTCTGCGGGAAATCCACGCCAGTCCGACCAGCCAGCTTTATCTGGCGCGCGATGAGGATTCCGGGAAACAGGTGGTGCTGAAAACGCCGTCTGTGAATTTTGAGGATGACCCCGGCTATCTGGAGCGTTTCCGCCATGAAGAGTGGGTGGGTCGGCGCATCAATAACCCGCACGTTTTGAAAGTCATCGAACCGGTGCGGCGGCGGCGTTTTCTCTACCACATCCTGGAACACCTCGATGGTCAGACCTTGCGGCAATGGATGGCGGATCATCCCCATCCTTCGCTGGAAAAAGTGCGAGAGATTTTGCAGCAAATCGCTTGTGGCATCCGGGCCTTTCACCGGTTGGATATGCTGCATCGGGATTTGAAGCCGGAAAATATTCATATCGACCACCATGGCATGGTGCGGATCATTGATTTCGGTTCAGCAAAAATCGCCGGCATTGCTGAAATTGCCTCACCCATCCCGCAAGTCGACCTGCTCGGCACCAAGAACTATGTCGCCCCGGAAGTTCTATGTGGGGAACCGGCCACAACCAGCGCCGATTTATTTGCTTTTGGCGTGATGGCTTATGAATTACTGACCGGCCATTTGCCCTACGGTGAACGGTTAGGCCGAGAGGTCAACGCCAAGTGGATGACCCGGTTGCGCTATATCCCGGCGCGAAATGAACGACCTGATTTACCGGTTTGGGTGGATGGCGCTTTGGAAAGAGCCGTGCGGCTTGATCCGAAACGCCGCTATGTGGTTGAAACAGAGTTGATCTACGACTTGCGTTATCCCAACCCGGATTTCATCGAGCGTCCTGTTCGGCCTTTGCTAGAGCGTAATCCCATCGGTTTCTGGCGCGGGGTAGCGCTACTGTCGCTGCTTGGGAATTTGGCGCTGTTGTATTGGTTACATCGGGGCTGATTCTCTGGATGTAAGACCGCTTATTCCTGAATCAGCAGTCACGGAATAACAGGTAGTCATCGCCGCCAGCGACCACTCCAAATTTCACCCGCCGGTATGATTCATGTAGCGCAGGATGACCGGTTGGCCGCCGAGTTGGAACTCATGACCGCGCGGCTTGATCGCCATCGCCGCAACAATCGCCTGCTTTAATCGTTCCTGATGGCCTGGATGAGCGCGCAGAACATGGCGCAAATCCACCGAATGCTCCTGGCCCAGACAAAGCAATAACCGGCCTTCGGCGGATACCCGCACCCGGTTGCAGTCCCCGCAGAAGTTGTGGCTGTGCGGCGAGATGAAGCCGATGCGCGTTTCACTGCCCGGGATGCGGTAATAGCGGGACGGGCCGCCGGTGCTTTCGGTGGAAGGAATCAGGGTAAAGGTTTGGGCCAGATCAGCGCGGATGGCGTCGCTGGAATAATGGGCCTCAGCGCGGTCGTGGTCGCTGATGACGCCCAGCGGCATTTCTTCGATGTAACTGATATCCAGTCCGTTGTCGATAGCGAAACGCGCCAAGTCCGTTACTTCATCGTGATTGCGGCCCTTCAGAATCACTGCGTTCAGCTTCAACCGCTGAAAGCCCACCGTCTGGGCAGCCCGAATGCCGCGCAACACGGTCGCCAGTTCGCCCACACGGGTGATGCGCCGGAAACGATCTGGGTTCAGGCTGTCCAGGCTGATGTTGAGTCGCGCTACGCCCGCCGCTTGCAGGTCAGCAGCGTAGCGCTCCAATTGGGAACCGTTGGTGGTCAACGCCAGTTCCGCCAACCCGTGTTCGCGCAACCGCCCCAGTTCTCGGAACAGCCACAACACATTCCGCCGCACCAACGGTTCACCGCCGGTAATGCGGATTTTATGCGCGCCCAGCTCCACAAACGCCCGACCCAAGATTGCCAGTTCTTCCAGCGTCAGCACCCGCGC
>JAGRHM010000637.1 GCA_020445005.1 Candidatus Competibacteraceae bacterium
GCGGTTCGATCAGCATTGGCCGTGCACCGAAAAATGACTGGGTTTTGCAGGACCCGGAGCGCATCCTGTCCAGCGAACATTGCGTCGTTCACTATAAGGGCGGCGGCTACGTTCTGACCGACAAGAGCCTCAACGGCACTTTTCTCAATGACTCCGAACAACGCATCCCCCGCGAACACACGGTGCCGCTCAGGAATAGCGACCGCTTTGTCCTGGGGGAATATGAAATCGAGGCGACGATTGTCTCGGCGGAAGAGGAAGACGAGGCGCTTGAAGCAGAAGGTCCGGTCACCGATATCGTACTTAGTCCGGGCCTGGCGCCGGCAGACATCAACATCCCTGAAAAAAAGACGCCATCGCCTCTTGATGCCTCCCTCGATATCGTCAAGCCCCCGTTTAACGATCTTCTGGCCGAGAGCCGGGACAGTCTGGGACTTGAGCATCCCGCTCCCGAGTTGCGCGCGCCGGGTGGCGTAGCCACCGAACCCCCTCTCGACATTGGCGGGCCGGAAGGCGCTGCTTACGAACCGCCGGATCTGTTGAGTCCGGAACCTTCGCCTCCCGCCGAGTCTCCGGAACCCGCTGTCGAGACGCCGGTTTCCCCATTGTTGCCGCCCCGGCAGGAAGTACCCGAAGAACCGCCTCGTCCCGAACCAGTTACTCCGGCTGAACCGGAGGCTTTGGTCATTCCCGATGACTGGTGGAAAACGCCTCCTGTTTCTTCGCCTGCACAGGCGCTGTCTCTTGCCGTTCCGTCCGCGGAACCCGTCGCGCCGCGACCAATGCCGGTCGTTGAACCCGTGACGCTGGCGCCGCCGGCGGTCGAACCGGCGACTGGACTGGATGCGTCAACCTTGTTGCGCGCCTTTCTGGACGGCGCCGGTTTGCCTCAGATGCGCCTGAACGAGGATCAGCTGCCCGAAATCATGGCTAACTTGGGTGCCATGTTCCGTGAAACCGTTCGCGGCCTGATGGATATTCTGCTCGCTCGCGGCGATCTCAAGGGCGAATTCCGCCTGGATCGCACCGCGATTGGTCCTCTGGAGAACAACCCCCTTAAGACGCCCCCTGGGCAGTCGCCGTTGCGCGTTGAGGAAGTCATGGCGCTGTTGTTGTTAATCAGCCAAAAGGGCGCTTATATGTCGCCGGTTCAGGCAGTACACGAGGGCTTCCACGACATCAAAGCCCATCAATTGGCGGTTATGGCCGGTATTCAGGCCGCGTTGGCTCGCTTGCTGGACCGGTTTGATCCCAGCAATCTGGAAGCCCGCCTTGAGCAAAGTGTGCTTGATAATATTTGGCCAGCGAACCGTAAAGCTAAGTATTGGGACTTGTTCAATGCAGAGTACCAGGCTATCGCCCGTGAAGCTGAAGATGATTTCAATGAGCTGTTTGGCGACGAATTCGCCCGTGCTTACGAGGAGCGACTGCGCTCAGGATGAATTCGCCTACAATAGTTCATCATCCATCCCGCGCCGGTTATCGTTCCGCGCCCGGAATGCTAGGATTGATAAAATCATACTCAATTTTCCCTTCTCCGCTTATGGAGGGACAGGGGGTTAAGGGAGCCAATGCAGCCATGAAACGAGCAACACGGCCATGAGTTGGTACAGCAAAGTCGTATGGTCCGAAGGGATGTTTCTGCGTCCCCAGCATTTTCAGCAGCAGGATCGATATCTCGAGGCGTTGGTTCGACAATCCTGTGGTCCACTGCGCCCCTATGCCTGGGGCGTGGCGGATCTGGCGCTCGACCGGGAAGCGCTAGCGCTAGGCAAGGTGGGGATTACCACTGCCCGCGGATTGTTGCCCGATGGCACGCCCTTCAGCATCCCCGACCATGATCCGCCGCCAGCGCCTCTGGATATCGACGCCGAGGCGCGCGACGTTCGAGTCATGTTGGCGTTGCCCTTGCGGCGTACCGGCATGGCCGATGTGGAGCGCGGCGACTATCAGGATACGGCGGCGCGCTACCGGGCCACGGCTTGCGAAGTGCGCGATAACAATGTGGATACCGCCAATAACAGCGCGCATCTTGAAATCGGCGAGCGCCGACTGCGTCTATTCCTCGATACGCGGGACGCCAGCGACTACACTTGCATCGGCATCGCCCGGGTACAGGAAAAACGCCCTGACCAAACCGTGGTGCTGGACGTCGACTATTTACCGCCCTGCCTGGATTGTCGCGGGGTATCAGCATTAAAGGGTTTTGTGACCGAAGTGTTAGGTCTGCTGCATCAACGCGGCGACGCGCTGTCAGAGCGGGTGGTCGGCGTGGGTGCTTCGCGCGGCGGTCTGGATATTGCGCAGTTTTTGCGTCTGCAAGCCGTCAACCGCTTTGAACCGCTGTTTGCTCACCTGGCGACTATGCCGGGCCTGCATCCGGAAACCTTCTACCAGATCGCCCTGCAGGTCGCCGGCGAAATGGCGACTTTTACCGACAAGGTCAAGCGGCGCTCCCCCAGTTTTCCGCCCTACGATCACGATGACCTGCATAAAACCTTTAGCGCGCTGATGAGCGAATTGCGTCGCTCACTCAGTCTGGAGGAGGCTGAAGCGGCGATTCGCATTCCCATCGAGGAGCGTCAATATGGCATCCGGGTAGCGATTATTACCGATCGCGAGCGCCCGTTGCTGACCAAGGCGACTTTCATCCTGGCGGTGCGCGCCGATATAGCCACGGACTTGTTGCGCAGCCGCTTTCCGACTACGGTCAAGATTGGTGCGGTCGAGCACATTGCTGATTTCGTTAATCATCATTTGCCCGGCATCGGCGTCAGCGCACTGCCTGTGGCGCCGCGGGAAATTCCCTATCGGGCCGATTTTATCTATTTCCGCCTGGATCGCAGCAGCGAATTCTGGAAACAACTGCTCAACTCGGGCGGTTTTGCCTTTCATTTGGGCTTCGAGTTTCCAGGACTGGAAATGGTGTTCTGGGCTATCAAAGAGTGATCGAATACGAGTAACAAATCGTGACTACCGACGATCCGTTTGCCACTGGCGGCGACGAAAGCGAGCGTACCATTATCCGGCCAGCGCCGGGTGGGCGGCGTCCGGACGCGACTGCCTCGCCATCGCCCCCTCTCCAAGCGCCGGCTCCCGAGCCCGCGCCGGTATCCAAAGGTGTTGGGCTCAATCCGCTGGAAGCCGCCGCCGAGCCACTGCTTGGCTTGATCATGCGGCTCAAGAATACTTCTTCGCATCCGAATCCCGAGCAATTGCGACAGCAGATGATCGAAGAGATCAAGGCGTTCACGGTGAATGCCCGCAACGCGGGGATTCACGAAAAAACCGTGTTTCGCGCGCGCTATGTCCTGTGTACGACGCTGGATGAAGTGGTCTTGAACACTCCCTGGGGCCGGGCCAGCGAGTGGAGCGAGAACAGCCTGTTGGTGACCTTCCACAATGAAACGTGGGGCGGCGAGAAATTCTTCGAGTTACTGGACGCCGTCATCCAGGATCCCCGCAAGAATCTGGACCTGCTGGAGCTCATGTATTTGTGTCTGGCGTTCGGGTTCCAGGGTCGCTACCG
>JAGRHM010000638.1 GCA_020445005.1 Candidatus Competibacteraceae bacterium
GAGTCGTTGAAGTAGGCCGGCACGGTGATCACTGCCTCGGTGATCGGATGGCCGAGATAGTCTTCGGCGGTTTTCTTCATTTTCATCAGCACACGCGCGGAAATCTCCGGCGGCGCCATCTTTTTGTCGCGCGCCTCGACCCAGGCATCGCCATTGTCGTTCTTGACGATCTTGTAAGGCACCAAATCGATGTCCTTCTGCACCTCAGGTTCACTGAAGCGGCGACCAATCAACCGCTTGACTGCAAACAGGGTGTTCTGGGGATTCGTGACCGCCTGGCGCTTGGCCGGTTGTCCGACGGTAATTTCGCCGTCTTCCATAAAGGCGACAATGGACGGCGTGGTCCGGTCGCCTTCGCTGTTTTCAATCACCCGGGGCTTGCCGCCTTCCATAATCGCCACACAGGAATTGGTGGTGCCCAGGTCGATGCCGATAATGTTGCTCATAGTCTGTACTCTCTAATCGAATTCGCTGCTTGAAATCTTTGTCTGTTGAGATAAGTGGGGGTGAACAGACCCGTTTTCAAGGTAGTGGATTGTCCGGAAATGGAGAATTTGTCAACGGGCGGGCGGAGGCGGGGCCTGAGCGACAATTACTTTGGCCGGGCGAATTAAACGCTCATTGAGAACATAGCCCTTTTGCACCACCTGCATGACCGTATTGGGTTCAGCCTGATCGGTCGGCGCCATCGCCATCGCTTCGTGCTGGTGCGGGTCAAACCGCGCGCCCACCGGGTTGACTTCCTGGACGCCGAATTTTTCCATCGCTGTGGTCAGCTGCTTGAGGGTCAGGTCGACGCCTTCCCGCAATTTAGCGATATCGGTGGTTTCGTCAGCCGCCGCCAAACCCATTTCCAAGCTGTCGCGCACCGGCAACAATTCATTGAAAAACCGCTCCAGGGCAAATTTATGGGCGTTCTGCACATCACGCTCGGTGCGTTTGCGCAGGTTCTCCATCTCGGCATGTGCGCCCAGGTACAATTTCCAGTGTTCATCGGCCTTGGCCAATGCTTGATCCAAATCGCGCTGGAGCGTATCGAACTCTTCGCGGCTCACCAGAATGTCCGTGTCCTCCCCGCTAACTGGCATGGGTGTTTCTGGCGTGGCGGATTCTGCAAAAGCGTGATTCTTCCCGGCCGCCGGGTCGTTGCGGGGATCCAGGGTCGGTTCAGTAGCGGGCATGGTGGTTATTCTCCTTACGTTACTCTGCAAATCGGGCGGGGTAGGCTTGGCCTCCCCTTTGAAGGAGGTAATAGGGTTCAATCCCGGAATTTCAAGGGTATCAGGACTGGAGAACAAACGGCTGGGCCGCGGAGCGTCTTTAGTCTTGATAACAAATTTTGCTATGGGAAGAAAATATGAAGTTGCATCGACGTTCGACGCAAGCCTTGCGGATTATCGGTGGGCAATGGCGCAGCCGGCGCCTGGAATTTCCAGACTTGCCCGGATTGCGGCCCACCCCGGACCGGGTGCGGGAAACGCTATTCAACTGGTTGGTCCCCGTGCTACCAGGCGCGCGTTGCCTGGATTTGTTCGCGGGCAGCGGCGCGCTAGGCATCGAGGCGCTGTCGCGCGGCGCGGCGGAAGTGGTGTTTGTCGAACGCCAGCCACTGGCGGCTCGTGCCCTGCGGAACAATCTTGATCGATTGTCTGCCGCAAACGCCCGAGTCGATCCGCTTGATGCGTTTACCTGGTTGCGCTCGCCAGGAACCCCGTTCGACATCGTATGGCTCGATCCACCCTTCGGCGAAGGTTTGCTGGAACCTGCGTGCGCACTTCTGGAACAGGGCGGCTGGCTGGCGGCAACCGCCTGGATTTATCTGGAAGCCGAAGCGGATCAACCTCGACCGTTATTACCGGCGCACTGGATTTTCCATCGAGAGCAAACCGCTGGGATGGTGGCTTACCGACTGGCGCGGCGAGAAGTCTCTTCACCTCTCCAGTTGCCGGATTTGCCTTAGCTCTTTGCTTTCCAGATAATCAGCGCAAACCATCTGCACTGAAATGAAGGAACCCCTAATGTCTGTCGTCGCTATCTACCCCGGCACTTTTGATCCCATTACCAACGGTCATGCTGATCTGGTCGAACGCGGCGCCCGCATGTTCGACCGACTGGTCGTCAGTATCGCCGCTAATCCCAATAAACAACCGTTGTTCTCGCTGGAAGAACGAGTAGAGCTGGTTAACGCGGTCGTCGCACATCTACCGCATGTCGAGGTATGCGGCTTCGATATCCTGCTGGTGAACTATGCCAAGAGCATCGGCGCTAATGTGCTGATGCGTGGTTTGCGCGCCGTCGCTGATTTTGAATTCGAATTTCAGTTGGCCAGTATGAACCGTCGTCTGAACCCGCAGATTGAGTCAATCTTTCTGACGCCTGCCGAACAGTACGCCTTTATTTCCTCCAGTCTGGTGCGGGAAGTCGCCAAGCTGGGCGGCGATATTGCTCCATTCGTTCATCCCAAGGTTAAAGCGGCGCTGGCGGCAAAATTCGCATCGCAAAAATATATTGAGTAAAATACTCGGGAATTACCTCCGATATAATTCCCGTTGCAACAAAATAAGGAGCCCGTCATGGCACTAATGATTACCGATGAGTGTATTAATTGTGATGTATGCGAACCGGAGTGTCCGAACGGAGCTATCTCCCAAGGAGATGAAATCTATATAATTGATCCCAAACTCTGCACCGAGTGCGTGGGTCATTTTGACGAACCCCAATGCATCGAGGTCTGCCCGGTGGATTGTATTCTCGTCGATCCCAATTACACCGAGACCCACGAACAACTGCAAGCCAAATACGATCAACTGACCAGCACGGCTTGAGTTTAATCCACCAGGGTTCATGCAAACACGGTTTACCAAGTCCCCTTCCTTATCTCAGAGAGAAGGGGATGGTTTGAGATTATGCTATTCTTTAAAGGGATAATCGGACATTCAGGAGCAGCGAAATGGCGGTAGCGCAACCATCGGGAATTCGCGCCCTGTTAGTTGGCGCGACCGGTTTGGTCGGCGGCCACTGTCTGGGTGAATTGCTTTATGATAAGGAGTTCAGCGCGGTGACCGTGTTTGTGCGCCGCCCGCTGGAATGGATCCCCCCCAAACTGACCGTCCACGTCGTGAATTTCGATCACCTCGAAAATTACATCGAGGCCATTAATGTTGATGTCGTATTGTGCTGCCTAGGCACAACGCATAGCGCGGCAGGTTCGCCTGAAGCCTTCGCCAAGGTCGACCATATCTACGTTGCCGAACTGGCGCGTCTCGCGGCGTCTCGTGGCGTCTCCCGTTTTGTGCTGGTCTCAGCGGTCGGCGCCGATCCGGCTTCGCCAGTCTTCTACAATCGCGTCAAAGGCCGCGCCGAAGCGGCTGTTAGCGAACTACCGTTCAAGGCGGTTCACCTTTTGCGCCCCTCACTGCTGTTGGGCCAGCGTTGGGAACCCCGATCCGCCGAGGACTGGGGCAAACAACTGGCTCCATTCTGGTCCTGGTTCCTGTGGGGGCCACTCAGCCGCTACCGGCCGGTCGAAGCGGAAACGGTCGCTGCGCGCATGGTGGAACTGGCCAAAAGCGATCTGGAAGGCATCCATATCCACTACTTTAATTCTTGAGCTTTCTCCCATCCCCTAGATGCCCATGCCTGCTTTTCTTTCACATCGCCTTGACTCTCCGCGCCCTGCTGCTGGGGTGTAATCCCATCCGGCGTTAAACGTCGGCGACAAGTCGGCATCCCCGAACCTTCCAGGTTCAGCCGACTGCTATTGCCCTCACGTTCATCTACAGGAGGAACCTCATGTTTTTTCGCGGATTAGTCCTCATTATTCTCTGCATCTTACTGACGCCAAACCTATATGCTCAATCGGCTGACGCCTCCCCGGAAAACAAAACCGAAACCGCGCAATCGGCAAAAAGTCCCTCACATGAAAAGCAATTACGGACGCTGCTCGACACTATCAAGCAGGTCGAAAGTGAGGACGCCCAGCTGAGCCGGGAACTGAAGCGCACGAAAGACCCCGCAAACGCGCAACAGATTAGCCAACAAATAGATCTGATTGAAAAACGTCTTCAGGATTTAAAAACTTCCTTTGGAGAATTGGCGACGGGGGGGTTCAGCATCTCGGCGCTTGACAGGAGAGCCGAGGAAGCGCAGTTCAACTGGCAAAAGGAGCTGGAGGCGGTCGTTCAACCCTTGCTGGAAGAACTGAAACGGCTCACCGAACGGCCTCGCATCATGGAGCGGCTGAAAAGCGAACAG
>JAGRHM010000639.1 GCA_020445005.1 Candidatus Competibacteraceae bacterium
CCCCAGATCAGGCGAAAAATCAGCAGTCCGACAATAGCATAGCCGGACCAGACATGGATAGTTTGTAACAACGCTCCATCGACGTTTTCCAGAAGATCTTCAAACAACTCGCCCTGGCTGAAATAGGCCAGCGTAAAGGCGATGACCAAGCTCCAGTGAAACAGGCGAACCCAGAGATCCCAAACGGTGATTTCGGTGGTATTGCGGTTGGTCATGACAGGATGCTGTATCGGTGCTGCCTCCACCGCAGCAAAAGCGTCAACGCGGAGGCGGGTTTATGCGCAGGAAAAGCTGTAGTGGTTACTCGCTCTTTTCGTCGACCAGCGCCCCAGTCGCGATCTCATAGTATACTTCCCATTTTTTTCCGTCAGCACCATCAATTTTGACTTCCCAGGTCTGTTTGCCTTTATGACCATCCTCATACGCTTTGGTGACTTTGCCTGGATGCGTCTTGAGTGCCATTTCCACGGCCTGCTCCTTGGTGATTTTGCCAGAGGTTACAGCGGCGGACGAGCTGGTGGCTGGCGCTATCATCTCCTTGGTTTCAGAAGCGGAGGCAGGGAGGGTACAAAGGGTGGCGGCGAGAGTAGCGGCAACGAACAGCGATTTACGAATAATCATTAAGATTTCCTTGATAAAGTGGATCGAGAATAGGGCGGGTCACCGCCGGTTATCGTGGCCAAAGCCCCCTCCGAGCGCGACCTTGAGCGATACTTTAACATGCATACCTTAAACCAAGCTGAAATTCATTAGTCCAACCGTCGGCTAGTAAAGTGGTTAGCCTATAATCACAATATTCATTGAGCCACTGCCTCCAACCTGATGACTTACTTTTGGAGTCCGCCATGAAATCCCGCTATCGTTTATCTACGCTGCCCTTGCGCGCTCTAGCGCTGGGGTGTTGTCTGGGAGTTGGCGTCGCCACCGGATTAGCCGGCTGTGGCGATCGCACGACTGATGTCGAGCATGTCCAGCGCGCCCGCGAGCATCAGACTAAACAGGAGTGGCAAGCCAGCGTTATTGAACTGAAAAACGCCTTGCAGAAGAATCCGGAAAACCGCGATGCTCGATTGTTGCTGGGGCAGATTTATGTGGAAACCGGCAACGGCGCGCCGGCGGAGAAGGAGTTGCAGCGCGCTCAGGAGTTAGGCGCTGAGCGGGATGCCTGGCTGCTGCCGCTGGCGCGTTCCTACTTGCTACAAGGTCAGAATCAGAAAGTGCTGGAACTGACTCCGGAAGAAAGCGATGCGCCAGCGACTCAGGCAACGCTGCGGGCGTTGCACGGACTTGCGCAATTGGCGCTTGGACAACCCGACGCCGCCAAGACCAGTCTGGACCAAGCCCTTGAATTACAGCCGAATGACCCTGATGCCCTGTTGGGCTTGAGCCAACTGGCGCTGGTCAACCGCAATTACAGCGAGGCCGAAGCCTTGGCCAGCAAGGCTAGCGAGCAAGATCCGCGCGACCTGCGACCCTGGTTTATCAAAGTACGGCTGCATCGCTTGCAAAATGATGATCCAGCGACGCTTAAAGCTTTGCAACATATTCTCAAACTGCAACCGGAAAATGCTGCGGCTCTGCTGGAGCGCGCGCAAATTCTGATCGCCCAGGGTAAGCAGGATGAAGCCCTAGCCGATGTCGAAGCCGTTCGCAAGCGTCAGCCGAATCAACCGGAAGCCAATTATCTGCGTGGCAGCATCCTGTTTCAAAGGAAGGAACTGACGGCGGCTCAGGATGCCCTGCTGCAGGTGCTGAAGGTTGCCCCTGATCATCCCGGTAGCCAGTTCTTGTTGGGCTCCATCAATTATGAACAAGGCAATTTGGGGTTGGCTGAACAGTATCTGATGTCATTCGTTAGCCGTCTGCCCGGCTATCTGCCGGCGCGTCTGCTGCTGGCCGCCGCTCAGCTCAAACTGGAAAAGCCCGGTCAAGCGATCGACACCCTGACTCCGGCGTTAGCTCAGTCGCCGGAGGACGCTCAGTTACTCGCTCTGCTCGGCAGCGCCTATCTGCAAAA
>JAGRHM010000640.1 GCA_020445005.1 Candidatus Competibacteraceae bacterium
TCCAGGAACGGCTGGCGGCGCTGGAGGGTGGCGAGACCTGTATCGCCACCTCATCCGGCATGGCGGCGATCCTGGCGACCTGCATGACCTTGTTGAAAAGCGGCGACCATATCGTCTCAGCCAGCGGTGTGTTCGGCACCACGCTATCCCTGTTCAATCAATATCTGAGCAAGTTCGGCGTCGCTACAACTTATGTGCGGCTGTCCGATTTATCCGCCTGGGAGGCGGCGATTCGCCCGGCAACCCGACTGTTCTATCTGGAAACGCCTTCCAATCCGCTGATGGAGTTGGCCGATATCCAGGCGTTGGCCGATCTTGCGCATTCTCACGATATTCTGCTGGTAGTGGACAACTGTTTTTGTACGCCGGCGTTACAACAACCATTCAAATTCGGCGCGGATCTGGTAATTCACTCTGCAACTAAATACCTGGATGGGCAAGGCCGTTGCGTCGGCGGCGCAGTGGTCGGCGATCAACAACGGGTCGGCGTAGACATCTATGGTTTTCTGCGCACCGCGGGTCCCACCATGAGCCCCTTCAACGCCTGGGTGTTTCTCAAGGGACTGGAAACTTTGCGCTTGCGGATGCAGGCGTGCAGCGAATCTGCTTTACATTTAGCGCAGTGGCTGGAGACACAACCGGCGGTGGAACGAGTCTATTACCCCGGTCTGTCTTCCCATCCTCAGCATGAGTTAGCGAAACAGCAGCAGAGCGCCTTTGGCGGCATCGTTTCCTTCGACCTGCGCGGCGGTCGAGAGGCGGCGTGGACCTTGATCGACCATACCCGGTTGATTTCGATCACCGCCAATTTGGGCGACGCTAAAACCACCATGACCCATCCGGCGACCACCACGCACGGCCGCTTGACACCGGAAGAACGGGAACGGGCGGGTATTGGTGAGGGATTGGTGCGGGTTTCGGTGGGTCTGGAAGACATGGCGGATTTGCAGCGCGATCTGGAGCGGGGATTGCGGAAACTGGTTGCGGCCGCCGATTAAAAATTTGTATGCCTGTTTAGATAAAGGTCTTAAGTTAATATGAAAATGCGATGAGTGAGATTTTTACACCATCAGCAATGCTAACCCAGATCAGGGCAAGAACCGGACTTGCTCAGGCAGCGCTAGCCTGGGCTCTTGGCGCTTCGTTTGTCTCAATCAGTCGCTGGGAGCGGGGGGTAATCGATCCCAGTCCCATTCAACAAGAAAAAATACGCTTGATGTACGAATATGTGCTTGAATCACCAAAAGGTTTAGCACAGTTCAAATCTCTCGATTCACCCTTTCAATCCAGCGGATTGAGTCGGCAACCTTCCCTATTTGACGCGCCATCGGTTGAAGTGGCTTTAACTGAAACTCCGCTGTCATCCATCTTTCAGCGATGCATGAATCACAGAGTATTTCATCTGAATACCGATGAAACCCTCCATCACCTGCTGGAAGCTCATACTCTGGCGGCAAAAACCGTTGAAGTTGCTCCCGAATCAGGAATGTCAGCAGGAAAAAATACCTATACTTATGATGCACACACCTATCATACCAAGGTTCCGCCACAGGGAATTGCCGAGTTGCTTGCTCATTACTTACCCGATGGGAATGGTTTAGTACTGGACGCCTTTGCAGGGAGCGGAATGACTGGAGTCGCTGCTCAAGTCAAAGGTTATGATAGTATTCTCAACGAGCTTTCACCTGCCGCCTGTTTTATTTCTGATCGATTTATTAGTTCAATAGAACCCGTATTATTTCAAGCCGGGATTGATGCAATTCTGCAGGCAACACGCAATATCAGACAAAAACTTTATACGACACAATGCAGAGAATGTGGTAAAGAT
>JAGRHM010000641.1 GCA_020445005.1 Candidatus Competibacteraceae bacterium
CCGATTTCCATGTTGACCACCATGATAATACCCAAATGAATCGGGTCGATCCCCAATTGGACGGCGATGGGAAACAGAATCGGCGCCATGATCAACAGGACTGACGACGGCTCCATGAAGTTGCCCGCGATCAGCAGCAGGATATTAACCACGATCAGGAACTGCCAGGCCGATAGTCCCCAGCCCACGATGGTTTCCGCCATGACCTGCGGAATGCGCTCGGTGGTCAGAACATGGGCGAACATCATGGCGTTGGCGATAATGAACAACAGCATCACCGTTACCTTGCCGGCGTCGGCGAATACTCTCGGCACTTCGCGAAAACGCATGTCGCGATGCACGAACAGGGCAATAACGAACGCATAAACCGCCGCCACCGCCGCCGCTTCGGTCGCGGTGAACAGGCCGCCATAGATGCCGCCGAGCACGACGATAATCAGTCCCAGCCCCCAGATGGCGTCTCGGGCAGCAGTGAGCAACTCCCGCAGCGAAGCCTTGGCCTGCAGGGGAATCTTCATCTTGTGGGCGCTGAAAAAGATAGCGATCGCCAGCATCAGCCCCAGCAGAATACCGGGAATCACCCCAGCCATGAACAACTGGCCGACCGACTGTTCCGTAGCGGCGGCGTACACCACCATGACAATCGAGGGCGGAATCAAAATTCCCAGAGTGCCGGCATTACAAATGATGCCCGCTGCATACTTCTGTGGATAACCGCCCTTGACCATAGCGCCAATGACGATCGACCCAATCGCGGCTACAGTTGCGGGCGATGAACCCGAGACGGCGGCGAACAGCATGCAGGCCAGCACCGCAGCAATCGCCATGCCGCCGGTGAGATGCCCAACTGCGGCAATGGCAAAACGAATCAGCCGCTTAGCTACACCGCCCGTGGTCAGGAACGCCGAGGCCAATATGAAAAAGGGAATGGCCAATAGCGTGTAATGATGCATGGTGTCGAACAATTTCAACGCCATGGACGACAGGGAGTCGCTGGTAAAGAACAGGATGGTCAGAATGCTGGATAAACCCAGGGAGAAAGCGATGGGCACGCCTAACAACAGAAAAACGAATAACGCGACAAATAGGAACAGTGTAGTCATGGCGCTTTCTCCTCGCGGTCTTTGGATGGGGCGGGGTGGAGCACCTCGACCGCTTCGACGACTTCGACCCCCTCAACCGATTCAAGCGCCTCGCGGGCCTCGTCGGGCAGCTGCAAACCTTCCTGTTGACCGAGTAGGGTGCGCCAGCCGACCTGCAACAAACGCAACAGGGCTAATAACAGACCCAACGGCAGCATGATATTTGGAATCCAGAGTTTGATCGGCAAATCATCGGCATCGATATCGAGTTCATAGAGGGTATGGATATAATCCAGTGCGCCAACGAGCAGGATGATGCAGTAAGCGCAGCACGCTAGCACCCCAAACAGGCCGACGGCGCGACGCAGCTTATGCGGAAAATTGCGTACTAGAATGTCGATGCCAATGTGTGCGCCGGTGCGGATGCCATAGGAAATGCCAAACAGCACCAGCCAGGCGAACAGATAAGTGGTCAGTTCCAGCGCCCAGGTAAAGCCGGTGCTGAAGATATAGCGATTGATAACCTGGGTAAAAGCGATGACGGTCATCAGCCCCAGCAGCAGGGCGATAAACCCTTCCTCCAGATGATGAACGATGCGGGTGAACATTGAGGATTCTCCAAGCGAAAGCGTGGAAACCCGCGTGCGCCAACTTTAATAACCTGGCGCGCGCGGGTGCTATTTACTTGCCCGCCGCTGCCGCCATGGCGGCGTCGACAATCTCCTTGCCAATCTTGGGAGTGAATTCCTTATAGACGGGTTGCAAGGTCTTTTTCCAGGCCGCTAGTTCTTCATCTGTTAGCGCCAGGATTTCGGTCTTGCCGGAATCCTTGATTTTCTGCCGATCGCTCGTGCTCAGTTCCTCGGCCCACTGATTGACCTGTACAGTGACTTCATCCAGGATTTTTTCCAGCTCGGCGCGCACATCGTCCGGCAGACCCTCCCAGAATTTCGTATTGGTGACCAGCATATAGCCCAGGTAGCCGTGATTGGACTCGGAGATGTACTTCTGCACCTCGAAGAACTTCTGCGAATAGATATTTGACCAGGGATTTTCCGCGCCATCGACCACGCCGGTTTCCAGCGCCTGGTAGACTTCGGCAAACGCCAGTTTCTGCGGGAAAGCGCCTAGCGCCTTGAACTGGGCTTCAAGCAGATCGGATTGCTGGATGCGGAATTTCAGACCTTTGGCATCCTCCGGCATCCGCAAGGGTTTATTGGCCGAAAGCTGTTTCATGCCGTTATCCCAGTAGCCCAGGCCGGTCAATCCCTTCTTGCTGATTGACTTCAGTAGAGCCTTGCCGGTGGGACTGTCCTGGAAGCGACGGACTGCGGCCAGATCCTTGAACAGGAATGGCAAGTCGAATACCTGAAGCTGCTTGGTGTAGCGGTCAAATTTAGACAGAGATGGCGCAATCAGCTGCACATCGCCCAGCAGCAGAGCCTGCATTTCCTTGCCGTCGCCAAACAGCGAACTGTTGGGATAAACCTCTACCGTCACTTTGCCTTTCAACCGTTCTTCAGCCAGCTTCTTGAACAACGCCGCGCCCTTACCCTTGGGAGTATTATCGGCCACGACGTGTGAGAATTTGATCACGGTTTCCGCATGAGCGATGCTGGTAAGCAACGCCAGCGCCGCGCCAACCAGGAGCGCCCGGAAGGTTAATTTGTGCATAAACATGTTTCTCCTTTAGTGTCTTCGTTATTGTGGCTGGACAGGACGCCAGCCTGAGGAAAAAGGTCGACCATGCGCCGACCTTTTTTAAGCGTAGAAGAAATCAGGATGAATGCACGATTAAACCCATGAAAAGGCAGGTTGTACCTATTAACTTCGAATCCCGACGCCTCGTTGTAGCAACCACAGGCTGTAGCCGAACAGGGCGGCGATGAACAGCAAAATAATGGCGAACGCCAGCCGGATATCGATATCGGAAACGCCCAGAATGCCGTAGCGGAAGGCGTTGATCATGTACAGGATGGGGTT
>JAGRHM010000642.1 GCA_020445005.1 Candidatus Competibacteraceae bacterium
GAGAAGACCTTTAGCCGGTGGTATCGTTGGGATGTGGACTGGGCGGGCATGAAGGCTTTGTTGTGTTAATTCCCAAAATACCACCTGTAGTGGCTAAAACTCTTGTGATCACCACCATGAGTTGTCCTCAACAGAATTAATGCAGTAGAGCCCTTACGACCTCTAGATGGTCCATGCAGTACTCATCAGCACAACAAAGTCCCGGCGTGACAACACCTGTGTACAATCGAGCCAATCTTTCCCAAGAGGCTGCATCGTGCTAGTGTAGCGCAAATCGAAGCCGGTGGCCGCTTGCTGAGCGTTAATGTACTCGTCCAGCTTCTCGCCTAGGGTTTCAAGGTCCTCAATCCATTCGTCTTTAATCGTATCAGGCAACGAGCCGAACAAGTCATAGCGGTCACGCATCCGTTCCGACAGACGCTCGTAAATCTTTTCGTCTACCGTCTGTTCATTGACTAGGTTCAGCATATCCACGGATTCGCGCTGCTGACCGAAGCGCTTGATGCGTCCAATGCGTTGTTCCAGACGGGTTGGATTCCAAGGCAGATCGAGGTTGATCAACGTGCCGAGCGTTTGCAGATTCAGGCCCTCACAGGCGGCGTCGGTCGCGACCATGATACGGATTTCACGCTCAGCTACCCTCTTCTTGAGCGTCTCGCGCTCACAGCTGACACTGTCGCTACGCTGGTAGAGCCGGCTGCGCCCCGCGCCAGCGTACAGGCCAATGGCTTCATCAGGGTAACGAGCGGCCAACAGCTCGGCCATCCATTGAGCCGTGTCGTAGTACTGGCTGAAGAGGATCACGCCCAGTTCCAGCCATTTTTCCTGTTCCATGTAGTGGATGACCGCGTTGAGCTTGGGGTCCTGCTCAATGCGTTCCAACCGCCTGATCAAGCGTGCCAGTACCTCGCGTTCCTCGCCGGTTTCGACGGTCACATCAGCCTCCTGCTCATCTTCTTCCTCATGGAGCGTGCGGCCCTCCAGCAGCATCCGGGCGGTATTGAGTCCGGCCTGGATGCTGGAGGAGATCCGTTGCTCCAGCAGGTTCTTCATGAAGCCGCCGCCATTGCCGCGCTGGGCCAGCGCCTGGCCGAACCGGCGAGCTTCCCGGTACGCCTCGCGGAAGTCTTCGCTGGTTCGCAACGCCTTGCCCTCGAACAGGGCATCGAACCAGTGAGGGTCGCGCACTCGTTGGCGATCCGGGTGGACCTCGACCCCCACTCGGGTCAACAGGCCCGCGTCCTCCAGCCGGACCCGCTTGCGCAACACGATGTGCCGTACCAGCGGGTTCTCCCGCTGAAAGAAGGTCGCGCTGGCGATGCGACGCTCCAGCGCCTCTTCCAGAATCTCCCGGGTGTCATCGGACAGATCCGTGAGTGATTTATGAGTCTGCCATTCCTCGTTCACCAACTCCAGATCCTGGCGGATGGCCGAAAATAACCGCCGGGCACGCGGTTCCTGAGTAGATTCCACCAAGGGCAGCGGTGAACGCAATAGCTCCCAGGCAAACGCGGGTTCAGTCACTTCCGTTGCGCCGGCGAGGATCGGCAACGTCTTGCGCGGGTGATGCCACGGGGCAAAATCATTGCCGAGGACGAAGCGGCCTTTGCCCTGATGGAGGATGCTCATCAAGTCCCACAAATCCTCGGGCCGGGTCTGAATCGGGGTGGCGGTACCCAGCAGCAGGTGATCAGCGCGCGCTGCGATTTCGCGCATGAAGGCGAGCAGCGCGTTGGGTGTGCCGGCCTCGTCGCCAAACCCTTGCCGAGTGCGCGCCTTGTGGGCCTCATCGAGGATGATCACGCCGAAGCGCAGCCCCAGGAGTTGTTGCTTCTCCAGGGAGTCGCGCATCATTAAGCCGGTGGAAACGATGCCGATCCGCAGGGGACACTGAGCAATCTGCTCGCGACCGGCCGGCGACAGAATGCGCTCCTCCGTATCCAGCCAAACCTTGCGCAGCGTGTCCCAGCGGGCAGTGGGGATGCCCAGCTTGTCGATCATCTCGGTCTGCCATTGTTCACACAGGGTCGCCGGCGCGAAAATGACGATCGGACTGCGGCGCTGCTTTTCTTGGTCAGCCAACAGACACAGGGTAAGCGCCGCAGTGCCGAGTGACAAGGTTTTGCCCAAGCCAACTTCGTCAGCCAGCAGCAGCCGCACTACGGGGTGCTGACGGTAGTGGCGCAGGCATTCGGTGATGAAGCCTTGCTGCCAGGGCTGTAACGACAGTCCTTCGCGATACAAGGGGGACTCGATCAGTGCGGCGGGCGCGAGTTCTTCGTCCGCCTCGATCTCATCGAAGATCACCTCGCGGCGGTAACCGCGCCGGCGCACCTCCCGAATCACCGCTTTTGGCAGGGGGCGGGCGGCGTTCCAGAGGAATGCAAATTCTGCTTCGATCCAGGCCACGCCTTCAGGAGATTCGTCTTCCCAAAGAATTTCGTAGTGCCGCTGCCAGCCGCTGCGGGTCTCATTCATTGAGCCGATGAAGCCCAGGGTACGGCCATCGGCCAGCGTGATGACTCCCGCCTTGCCGTGAAGGAAACCGCAAATCGCATCCGGCGCTACCCGGACGGCCTGGCCGTGTTTTTGCAGAAACGCATCGAGGCGGCGGTAGCGATCACGGTTCAGCAGCGCTTCCGCCTCCAGGGTTTTTTCATTCCAGCGGCCCAGCATCTTGGCCTCGCGCAACTGCGCCACTTTCAGATCGTCCGGGTGAATGTCCACGTTGCAGACGATTTTCACCTCCGGAATGCTTTCCAGCAGTTCATTGGCGACTTCGAACAGCGAGCTGGTGAAATAGCCGGCGATGCGCTTGTAGCAGCGCGCGCCTTGCAAATGGTGCAGCAGGAAGCTGGCATCCAGGCGGTGGGTGCGGGAGGAAAAGCGGCGAATGGTCACGGGTCGGACCATCTCAGTCAGCGCTTTGGCTTGACGCCGCCCCGGCGACCCAGGCCGAACCCGATCCGATAGAGATCGGGCATGTCGATGCGACTGTCCTTGCGGGTTACAAAAATGCCGAGGCGCACCAAATCTTGTCGGATTCCGTCCCAACCTTTCTCGGCATGCTGGGGAGGCAAATGCTCGGACGGAATACTGCTTGGCCCAGAAGGGAATACAGTTTCCCATGCAAGTTTAATATCATTATAATCACGGGGAACATTCACCCCCTTAAGTGGGCGCATCGCTTCAGGCACCCACGGATCATCCTCTGCCACCTGTTCGACGCGGATTTGCGATGCCTTCTGAATGCCACGCTTGAGGCTTTCGTAATGGAGCGCCAGCGGATAGTCAGAATAGCGCAAGCTATCTTCTGCTCCCCCAGAGATGGCCGCGAGGAAAGATCGCGGCGAAGTCCAACCATGGCCATCCGCAAGATGGCTGACGCTCCACACGTAAGGGACGCCTCGGCGAGCGTCCTTACCCATTTTGTCTCCAGCCATGGCCTCAAACAACCGCCGCTGGTAAGGGGCCTCCGACGTCAGTGCAGGCGGCAGGAACCAAACATCTGCGTCTGAACGCAATCCCTCTGTGGGCGGTAGCACCGATGCTACTACCGCACGCAGACAATTCCCATGCTCATCGGGTGAGTTGATGAGGCGTTGCCACATCATGGCGTGCAAGTCATGCCGTTCCCATGTGAGATCGGCGCGAGTTGCCAGGATTTTCGAGGCATCGACGAACGAGGTGACCGTCCGCTCCATTTGATCCGGCCTCAAGAAGACTTTGGCGCGTAGCCTGGAAAAATCACGCAACCACAAGGCCACTTGCAGCAAATCGCGCACAATACGATTCATCGTG
>JAGRHM010000643.1 GCA_020445005.1 Candidatus Competibacteraceae bacterium
GGTCGCAAACAGCGGGTAACGCCTTGCCGTTCCAGCGCCCGCGCAGTCGCCTGGCCAATAGCGGCGATGTCGAGCCGAGCCGGGAAGCCCCCACGTTCCTGAATCAGCGGTAGTGCGCGATCCACGGCATTCACACTGGTGAAAATCGCCAGATCGTAATCGGCCAATCGGTCCAGAATCGCCAGCGCTGGCTTCCAGTCGCGCGGTTCCGCGATAACCAGCGTCGGATAACGAATGGCGACGCCGCCGTGTTGCTCGATCAGTCGGCACAACGGGTCAGCCTGATGTTCCGGGCGAGTGACCAGCACACGCAAGCCGTTCAGGCATCGTCCCCCTTCACCTGCAAGCGGGAGAGGAGTTGAGGGAGAGGGCGCATCCATGATCATGTCGCCATTAACCGGCACAAAATAGCCCCAGCCCCGCGTTCGAGCAGTTCCTCGGCCAGTTCCACCCCCAGCGCTTCCGCCGCCGTTGCCGGACCTTCCCGTTCGCCGACAACGATTCGACTGCCATCCGGTTCGCCCACCAGACCCCTTAACCAGATGCGTTCCTGGTTCAGCACCGCATGGCCAGCGATGGGAACCTGGCAACCACCCTGCAAGCGGGCATTAAAGGCGCGTTCCGCCGCAACCCGAATGTGAGTGGCGGGATCATCCAGCGCGGCGATCCGTTCCCGGGTTCGGCCATCATCCAGCCGGCATTCCACGCCAATCGCACCCTGGCCAATGGCTGGCAGACTGAATTCCGGCGCCAGCGCCAGCGTGATGCGCTCCTCCAGACCCAGTCGTTTTAAACCGGCGGCGGCCAGCAGAATGGCGTCGAATTCGCCGGCATCCAGTTTGGCCAACCGGCTGCCGACATTACCGCGCAAGCTGCGAATTTCCCAACCGGGATAGCGGGCGGCGAACTGGCACTGACGGCGCAGGCTGGAAGTGCCGATCCGGGCATGGATGGGCAAGGCGTCGGGATGAGAATAATGGCGCGATACGAAAGCGTCGCGGGGATCTTCGCGGGCCAGAATGACGGGTAGACCCAGCTTTCCCGGGAAGGCGACCGGCACATCTTTCATGGAATGCACGGCGATATCGGCGCGACCGTCCAGCAATCCCTGCTCCAGCTCTTTGACGAACAAGCCCTTGCCGCCGATCCGGGCCAGCGGGCTGTCGAGAATTCTATCGCCCTGGGTCACCATGCCCACCAGTTCCACGGATAAACCAGGATGGGCCTGGCGCAGACGCTCGGCGACGTATTCAGCCTGCCAGAGGGCGAGGGGACTTTTGCGGGTAGCGATGCGCAGGGTATCGGTGGGCATGATTTAGTGTGAATCGTGGGGTTATTTATTAACAGCATAGAGCAGGTCGGCGTTAAATGCCGGTGAGTAGAAAATCCAGAGCAGCAATAATCCAATCACGATAAATCGTCCAGTCGGCAATGAGTGCGCCCAGTTCCTGGATGAGAATACCGGCCAGTTGCGGGGTCAGCAGCGCCAGCGCTTGACCCTCCAGTGCAATAAATGGTCGCGCCGCAGGTCGTTGCCGGTATCGATGGTCTTGTGTAGCATCGCGTCTGTTCTCATTTTCAATACATGGGTGAAGCCATGCGCGACCAACCAGGCAGATCCGGGGCGGACGATTCACCGAAGGCGCCGCCACGGTTATTTGAAGAATCCAGGGGTTCTATGAAAAAGCAGGTCATGCTTCAATGCTTGGGGGGAAGTCTGATTTTCGCCCTGTTATTCTTTACCGTGATCGAAAAGGCCAATGCGATGGGTAAGCTTTGTATATTTTCGGCAGTTCAAGGGGTCGTCCTTAGCCAGAATCAGCCAGTCGCCGGCGCGGTTATTAATCGCAAATTCATCTGGGCCTGGGGCAAAGAAACCGGCGTCGATGAGGCCGTGACTGACGCCAATGGGGAATTTCACCTGCCTGCTATCTTCAGGAGTTCTTTGCTCGGTTCATTTCTGCCCCATCAACCCTTCATCGAGCAGACCTTGCTCATTCTGCACCAAGGTAAGGAATACAAAGCCTGGATGTTCGACAAGATGAACTATGAGGAGAATGGCGAACTTCAGGGCAAACCGATTTCCCTGGTCTGCCGCCTTGAAAACGAGCCGAGCCGTAAAGGCGAGATTTATGGCATTTGCGATATTCATTGAATTCCCAAAAGTTCAACAGGAGAGATCATGAGTACTTTGAATCCGCAGCAAGCAGCGGCTATTGCAACAGGCGTCTATC
>JAGRHM010000644.1 GCA_020445005.1 Candidatus Competibacteraceae bacterium
AATGAAGGAATCGTTGCCATACCCCGATATCGCTCCAATCCATCACGATTTGGAGCACATCGTGCAGCTCTGCGAGGCAGATATCGCTGCGCACCCGCACCCGTCGCCAGATCAGCGGGCCGATGCCGCGCAGCACGATACGAAGCTGGTAAATACAAGGTACATCGACAGGTTGAGGTGGTTCACCCCGCCAGCTTATCCTCAAATCCCGCTTCCTGCCTACTGACCCCCTCCCCCTACTTTTTAGTGCTCTCGCGGCGAACCGGCCACGACCAGCACCGATTTGTTTGCTTTTGGCGTGATCGCCTATGAGTTGTTGACCAGTCATTTACCCTACGGCGAGCGGTTAGGCCGGGAGGTCAGCGCCAAGTGGATGAACCGGTTGCGCTATATCCCGACGCGAAACGAACGACTTGATTTACCGGTTTGGGTGGATGGCGCTTTGGAACGAGCCGTGCGGCTTGATCCAAAACGCCGCTATGTGATTGAAACCGAGTTGATCTACGATTTCCGTTATCCCAACCCGGATTTCATCGAACGTCCCATTCGGCCTTTGCTGGAGCGCAATCCCGTCGGTTTTTGGCGTGGCGTAGCGCTGGTTTCGCTCATTGGGAATTTGGTGCTCCTGTATTGGTTGCATCAGGGCTAATGCGCACCATCAGTGGGAATCTGTAAGATCCATCGGTGATACAAAGCAGCAATGAGGTCGGTCTGGGTGACCATCCCGCATAATTCCTGGCGCTCGTCCACGATGGGCAATTGGTGAAACCCCCAATCGGATAGCTGAGACACCAAATCGACGATCGGGGTGCGGGCAGAGACCGTCCGGACAGGAGTGGTCATGATTTCATCCACAGTCTGCGGGAAAAAGCGCTTTTCTTTGGGAACACGCCCGAGCCAACGCCGCAGGCGACTGTGTAAAACCAGTGGTTCGTCCTGATCAAATCGCTTTAAAAAATCGGCCACGGTCACCACACCGACAATCCGTTTTTCAAGATTTACCACCGGCAACACCTTGATCTTGTGCCGCCGCAAGAGTCGCCAGGCTTCATCCAGGGGCGTAGCCGGAGTGATAGAGACTACATCGCGGCTCATGATGTCGACGCAGGTCAAACCAATCTGGCGCTGAAAAGCATGGCGGGAGGCGAGAACATAAATGCGCTCCAGGTCGTCTTCGGCAATATCCATGAAGGTTTCGACTTCCCGCAGCGCTTGATACAAATCGGCGGTTTGCAACCCCAAACGCGCCAGGGGCGGAGGATCGTCAGTTTGATGGACTGTTTTCGGCGACGGTGCTTTGCAATGGGGATAAGGGCGACGCAAGGCGGTATTGTTCAGCGCCAGCGCGCCGCCCAACAGCAGCGCTGGATAGATCAGTATCCCACCCAACGCCGCGCTCAATCCAAAGGAGGGCCAAGTTGCCGAATATGTTGTGGCGAATACGACCGCCGCGGCGGCGCCCGGTGGATGCGGGCAGCGTAAGACATTCATCAGCCAGGCGGTGAGTGGAACAGCGATCAGCGCTGCCCAAAGCGGTGCTTGCATCAGTGATCCTACGCTAATGCCTGTCAGGGTCGCTACCAGGTAGCCGCCAGCGACCGGCCAGGGTTGTGCTTGCGGGCTATGCGGTAACATGAACAGCAGGATGGTCGAAGCCGCGAGCGGCCCGCAAAGAAGCGTAGTGGGGATTTCGGGCAGCAACGAGTGGGCCAGTAACAGGGTGCATACCAACGCTGCAAAGCTGGCCAAACAGGTGCGGGAGTATTCGGTCAGCGGGGGGTTGACCATGTCAGGAATCAGATAGAGCCGGGCAAAGCGCATTAACGCAGGCATGGGCAATTGCATGATTCTTCAGTCTTCTACATGTCGATCTGCCGGCATCCCTGAATCAGCCGTCATCGAATAGCCGGGTAGCCGTCGCTACCGGCGACCACCCCAAATTTCACCCGCCGGTATGATT
>JAGRHM010000645.1 GCA_020445005.1 Candidatus Competibacteraceae bacterium
TGCACGACCGGTTGCGTTATCGTCCGCGAAACGAGGGTGGCTGGTTGCTAGAGCGATTGGAACCCTGAATCCCACCATGTCGTGCTTGAGGCTGGGTGGGTTGTTGCTGGCCCTATTGTTAGTTGGATGGTTTTCGCCAAGCAGCTTCGCACAAGGAACGCCGACCGCGCCGGACGACGGGTGGCTGACCCGTACCGCGAGCGGTGAGCTGCGTGTGCATCTATATTTTTTCTGGACACGGACCTGCCCCCACTGTCGGCGGGCACGACCCTTCATCGAGTCGTTGCCGGGTCAATATCCCTGGTTGGAGCTGCACAGCCACGACCTGTCGCGGGACATGGCCGCGGGGTTGCGGTACGCCCGAATGGCCGAGGCATTGGGCGAGTCGGCTCGCGCCGTGCCGGCTTTGCTGTTCTGCGGCCGGATGATAACCGGCTTCGACAGTCCCGATAGCACCGGCCATGCCCTGCGCCAACAACTGGAAGAGTGTCACCGTCGTTACGCGCAATCCATGACGGCTTCCGCGCCCACGACGATCACCCCGCCCGCCGCCGAACCACCGGTGTTGACCCTGCCGCTGCTCGGCGCGCTGGATCCCTCGGCGCTTTCCCTGCCGGCGTTGACCGTGGTGCTGGCCGGATTGGATGCGTTCAATCCCTGTGCGTTCTTCGTGTTGCTGTTTCTGCTCAGCCTGCTGGTGCATGCCCGCGACCGGAGGCGGATGCTGCTGATCGGCGGAGTATTCGTGTTCTTTTCGGGCGCGATCTATTTCGTGTTCATGACCGCTTGGCTCAACGTCTTTTTGTGGCTGGGCGAATTGCGGTTTATCACCGTGCTGGCCGGGTTGTTGGCGGTGTCGATGGGTGGAGTGAACGTCAAGGATTTTTTCGCTTTTCGGCAAGGGCCGTCGCTGAGCATTGCCGATGAAGCCAAGCCGAAGCTGTTCAAGCGCATGCGAGCGCTGGTGGGTGGGGAGAAATTGCCGTCGTTGTTGACGGGCACGATCGCGCTGGCCATCGTTGCCAACAGTTACGAACTGCTGTGTACCGCCGGTTTTCCGATGGTCTATACCCGCGCACTGACCCTGAATCAGTTGTCCACTGGGGCATATTACGGCTACTTGGCGCTCTACAATCTGATTTACGTACTACCGTTGCTGGCGATCGTGCTGGTATTCACCTGGACGCTGGGTTCGCGCAAGTTACGGGAAGGGGAAGCGCGGGTCTTGAAGCTGCTGTCGGGCATCATGATGATGGGGTTGGGATTGCTGTTGCTGGTTTATCCCGAGGGATTGAGCGACGCATTGACTTCGTTGCTGGTGATCGCCGCCGCGCTGGCGTTGACCGGGGTGGTGTCGGTGGTGAAGAAAGGTTGATGGCGCGTTTCCATCGTGTGCGCTTGTGTATCGGTCAACAGGCATTTAACCGCGCCTCCAGGGGGTCGGAACTCGTGCGCGGTCCGTATGACCGGATCCATCGTGACCGTATTTCGCGCATCCAAGGGTTGCGCGATTAGGTGCAATCGGTATAATGCGACCATCGCCAAGGTCGTGCCAATATTAGAATTAATGGCGATTTCCCCGTTATGGGGTCTTTTGTTGTCAGGGTTGCGGTGGTTGGTGGAATCCAAAGAAAACGTTAAAAAATGACCGGGCAAAGTGCTTGACCAAAAATCATCAAAGGAGGATTGCGCGATGGTTCGGGAAGTTCGATGAACCTACCTGACATCGCCGATTCTAGGATTCCAGTTTAGAGCAAGCACTCTAAGATCCTCATGGCGACACGATGACCGATCCCCCGTTGGATCGGTTTTCTTCATTTTGGGCATCGCATCCGTGCCCTGCCTGTTCATGATGTGGTGAAGGTGGATCTGTAGGGCGGGTAAGGGTTCGCGGACGATGGCGTTTTCGCCAGGTAAAAAACTTCCTGGGCCAAGGGTTACAATTGTGTCTTTCGCTTGAATTATGGTGGGGTGTGGCCTTTCCGATCAGGCTGTCAGCATCAGTTGTTCAGCCAAATAGCGTTCACACCCCTTCAATGTCGACAGCTTTGGATAGTCGAAGTCGAAGATGGTCACATTCATTTCCTTTTCCAGGCTCATCATCAGTCGAAGGAAGTCAATCGAGTCCAATTCGAGCTGGTCGTGAAAGCTGATGTCAGGGTTGATTGCCTGGGTATCGGCGTTCGGGATGACATCGGCAAGGATGCGAAGGATCGCTTCGCGAATTTGTTCTTTGTTCATGGTGCTCATGGATTTTTCCTCTCGCGCGGGGTAAGGCGCGCTCAAACCCTGTAGGTCATTGTATGACGATATGCTGCAGTGCAGCATGAGTGTCTCATCGATCATTTGAAAAAGCAAGCCAGTTTCGGTGGCCAGCGCTCAACTGCTCTTGGTTAAATGCTGCAATAATCTTACCAGCAATGATTAGAATAAACCTACTAAACTGATCTCAGGATTCGTTCCCATCGTTGTTTTCCAGCGTCGAGAGATCGCCGGGTGGTAACCCCA
>JAGRHM010000646.1 GCA_020445005.1 Candidatus Competibacteraceae bacterium
GACCCGACCTGCAAGACATCACTTCATGCGTTCCCCCCACACCCAAAGTCTAATGCCTGTCTTGAGCTTGCTATGGCTTCTGGTAGCGCCCGCGATGGCGCACTCGGCCGATAGCTATACGACGCCCAAGGCGTTCATGGATTTGTTCTTCGATTTCACCGGCAGCAACGAATTGGATTATCCTGCGGGCCAACCCACCTTGGGCCAGATGCTGACGCAAGCTGAAATCGCCAAGGAGGCCGCCCTGGGTCCCGCCGGTCCTCTGGTGCTGGTGTTTGGCTCCACGATCGATATCTACGATGCGACCAGCGGCGCCCGACAGGGTCACGAGCAATTTCGTGCGGATCGTTCAAGCGGCTTCTATGAATTGACCGCGATCAGCCATATCGGGCCGGCGCTGGCCTATCTGGCTGAGATCAGGGCGAACGGGGACACCCGTTGGAAAACGCGCCTTGCTTCGTTGCAAACGCATGTTGGGCAGGTGCGCGCACTCAATCGACAAACCGCCGACCATTGGCTCGATCAACTCGATCCTCCAGCCTGGCGGGCCCATAAAGCAGAAATTCGCAACATGATAGACTATGCTTGCGCTCAGACACTGGACTATATCAGCAGACAGGATGACGGCAATGGTTTTACTACGGACAGCGTCAACGATGATTTTTTCAATGGCGTCACGGACCGCTTTCCAATCCCGTTTCGGAACGTCATGATTGCGACGTTTATGCTAGAGGCGTTGCGCGGCGCCAGCGAGGTGCAGGCCACGCTCAGCCAACTCGCAATTAATTGGTCCCGCGCCATGGTGCTGGTCAGCAGCCGCGCGGGGACCAACGTCTCCTCGGGCCTGACCGAGGGCACCAACTGGCTGGTGCTGTTTCTTAAGGCTGCTTCCGGTTTTACCCTCCCGGATGAGCGGATCAAGATCGTCCCCTATGCCGAAGTACGCGCCTCGCTCGGTCAGGAACGCCTGACATCGGCGGATCTCGATTATTATGTGCAGCGGGTATGGGGTCCGTTGTTCTATCGTCGCGTCGTATCGGACCAAGTGTTTTCGCGCATCCCAACCCTCTACCTACCGGGGCGCCCGTCGTTGCCGGGCGACTATGGCGTGACGGATGCTGGCGCGATCGATCAGTTTATGATCCGTTTGAAACATTCCCTGCGCGATTCCCGCGAAATGCTCTCGAATACCGTAGCCTTCTGGATGGTTCAGGAACTGGCGAATAAAAACTGGGATCCGGCGACGATCGCGATCCCTGGCCTGACGACGGGCTTTCCGCAAGGCGTGTCAGGCTATCCTGAAGCCGACCCGCAGTAATCTTATGGAGACCCTGTGCCTGGCAAGCCAGCGTCAGGCGTCATGGGGTCTATATTGGGTAGTTCGTCGGGCGTCCGATTACGGGTTATGAAACGGTATCAGGAACTCTGCCACAATCCATGTTGTTGCAGAGCGCGGATCGTGTCCAGCGCCGCCGGATCAGCAAGCAACCCACTAATCCGCGCCACCGCCCGCTCCTCAGTGGCGGCGGCCAACGGCCACAGTTCCTGGCCATAGCGCTTGGCGGCTTGCAGGGAAACCGCCGGCGTGCGATTCATGCTCAACAGCAACCGGCGCAGAGACTCCTCGCCATCGGCATTCACCTCATCCACCAATCCCAGCGTCAGCGCCTGCACAGCGTCCAAGGTGCGCGCTGTCAACGCCAGACCGTAGGCGCGCTGCCAACCGATCCGGCGCATTAAAAACGGCAGGACCACCGCCGGAACCAGTCCCAGCAACACCTCGGGCAGATTGAAGGTGGAACGCGGCGTGCAGAACGCATAATCGCAAGCCGCCACCAGACCCAAGCCACCCGCCTGGGCGCGTCCATCGATTTGGCAGGCAATCAGGCAAGAACTGGTCGTAAAACGCGCCAGCAATCGGTAATAGCGACGTGCGGCGGCGGCAATGGCTTCCGGTTCCGTCTCCCGATTCCCACTCAAGGCCGTGAAATCGGTGCCGGTGCAAAATACTCCTGGTTGACCCGCGATGACCAGTAACCGCAGTTCCGTATCCATCTCCACCTGATCCAGCGCCTGGTTCAACGCTTCTACTGTCGCGCCATCCAGCGCATTATGAACCTCCGCGCGATTCAACGTCGCGATCAACGCCCGGCCCCGCCGGCGCATCAATAACGCTTCCATCCTCAGCTCCACCGATACTGGCGCTGGAAGTTCACAATCCGGTCCAGCATCAACAGACCCCGTCCGGCGAAGTGACTTCGATAAACATCCGCGAAACGCCGCTCGTCCATCACCGCATCCTGTACCCCAAACTGGGCGCTGCGATTGAGAACAATCAGATCCTCATACTCGGCCATACTCAACGCATAACGCTCGGCCAGGCAGGTCGGCAACGCAAAACTCCGCGCCAGGGATTGCGCCTCCTGATCGGCCAGACCGCTGAAAAACTCCGAACAGCAACCCGAACCATAGGAAAATAACCCAATCCGGCGCGGCGCAGCGAAATCACCCTGCTCCAGCAGCCCGGCTAGCGCCAGGTACAGCGAACCGGAATAGATATTGCCCACCTCCCGGCAGAAGCTCAGCGACGGCTCCAGCCGGCGGCGGAAATCCTCTTCGATCGCTGGCGGCGGCAAGCGCTTGAGCTTGCGCAGCAAAGTACGATGCGCACCTTTGGCCATGCCGCCAAACGGCGTATGAAACGCCAGATAATCGAAATACTCCTGAAAATCTACTGGACCCACCCGCTCACCATAGTGCTGGAAGCTGTGCTCAATGCAATCCAGATAAGTCAGCAACGACAGATCGGCATCGCCGGTCTCGATCTCAGCGGTAGGCCGGCAGGAATCCATGACCTCGTAACCGTAATACCCATTAGCGCCCGGCTCCAAGGTCAACAATCGGGGGTGACGACTCACCAACATGGCTACCGCCGCCGCGCCCTGGGAAGGTTCGGCGTAGGTATGCGGAATAGGCCGGGCGACATCGGTAGTAATCACCAGCGCCTTGGCATCAATGGGTGCTGCGCTGCGCACCCAGGCCACCGCCATCTGCAACGCTGCCGTACCGCCATAACAGGCGTGCTTGACCTCGAAGTTACGGCAATGCCGATTCAGTTGCAGGTAATGATGCACATAAGTACTCATCGCCTTGCCGAAATCCAGCCCCGACTCGGTAGCGACGATCAGCAACTCAATCCGCTCCCGTTCCGTCGGGGTTAACCGGTTCAACAGGGGTTGCGCCGCATTGACCGCGAACGAGACCGGATCTTCGCCAGGCAACGCCACCGTCTTTTGATGAAGCAACAGATTCTGAAATCGCTGGGTGTCCAGACCCCGGGCCTGCGCCAACCGGTTGACATCCAGCACGGCCCGACCGGGATACACATTCAGCGCATCGATACCCACGGGAATGAAAGAGGAATCAGACATGGAGCAACTCAGGTCGAATAACGGGAAATAGCCACGCTACTGTTGATGCCGCCGAAACTGAAGGCATTGGACAGGGCATGATGGACGGTTACCGGTTCCGCAGTCAGTCCAGCGAAACGCAGATCGGCAGCAACCGGCTGTTCCAGAAAAGGATTGGGATGGAGAAAACCGTGTTGAATCTGCACAATCACCGCTGCGGCTTCCAGCAGACCCGCAGCGAAGAAACAATGTCCAAATAATGCCTTGCTGGCGTTAATGATCGGGTCGCCTGTCGCGTCAAATACCTCGCGGACCGCCGCGCATTCCGCCGCATCGCCTACGGGGGTGCCCGTGCCATGCGCATTGAGCGTATCGATAGCGGACGGGTCCAGCCGAGCATCCGCCAGCGCTAGGCGCATGGCCCGCGCCTCTCCGGTCACATCGGGTTCCGCGCCTTGCCGGCCATCCAGGGTCAGCCCGATACCGGACAGTTCTGCCAGAATAGTCACTTGGCGCTGCTGTGCATGATCGAGAGTTTCCAGCACTAGCGCCGCGCTGCCGTGGCCGAGCGCCATACCTGCGGACTGTTGGTCAAAAGGTCGACAACCACAAGCTGGTTCATCGTTCAGCACACCCAAATTGACAAGGGCTTGCCGCTCCAGATCGCCAAAATCCGCCAGCGGTCCCACGCACAGGCAAGTCGACGTCGCGCCGGCGCGCAGCAACTGCGCCGCCTGATACAGAGCCACATTACCGCTGGCTGCGCTGCCGCCAACGGTGAACCCCGGCCCGTGCAAGCCGAATATCTCACTTAACGCTGCCATCACGCCAGTATCGACAAAATTCACTGCATAACGGGGATTCAGATAATCCGGTTGCTCCAGGAAGCGCCGATAATGGGTTTGTGCATAATGCTGGTGAATATTGTTACCTGCAACAATCAGCGCCGGATTATCCACCCTGCCGGTCAGAAGTCCCGCCTGCGCAAGCGCCTCCAGGGCTACCTCGGCAGCGACCTGGCTAGCGATCGGGGCGCCGCGCAAGGCTCGCTGCGCCCGCATGGCCAGGTCGCCATATTTCGGCGGCAGCGCTGTAAAGCTCGCCAGCGGTTGATAATTCGGCAACCAGAATCCCGGCCAGTCGCTATTCATCCCTGGATAAACGCCAAATCCGCAGCGGCCCGCGCGCAGGGCCACCGCCAGTTCCGGGACATTAGCCGCGATGCTGGCGCGCGCGCCCAGTCCGGTTACCACCAGTCGAGGCCGAGCCGTCACGCCACTCCCCGCTCTTCTTGAATCAAAGACGACTGGGTCAAGGATGAACGGCAATGCGCGTACAACACGGCTGTCAGCTCCCGCAAATTGGTCACCGCCGCCAATTCCTTGCGCGGCACATTAACACCCAGGGTTTCCATACTGCATACCGCCACCTCGGCGCGATCCAGCGAATTAGCGCCCAGCTCGCGCAAGCTGGCGTCCAGCGTAATCGCCTCCGGGGGCAGATGCGGTAGAATCTCCAGGACATGGCGCTTCACCACCTGAAAGACCTGTTCCATCTGGGCATTTTCTTCCCCGGAAAATGCGGGATCGTGGGCAGCGCTGGGTTGAGTTAACCAAGTAATAATATGTCGAGCCACCTCGCCAATCGCCGGCTCCAGCCCCAGCGAGAAATGATCCGCCGCCACTTTCACCAAATATGGCGGTCGCGCCAGCCAGCGACTCCAACCATAATCCTCCTCTTCGTTAGCCGCCTGTTGCACCGGTTGCAGCGCCAAGTCGTTATCCGCGCCGATGAAACCGCGCGTCGAGCGCACCAGCAACACCGGCAACCTCGGATCAAGGCAGGGTTGCGGCTGGTAGGCTTCCAGCAACTCGGCATGGCGTTGCATCAGTTCCAGTTGGCGACGCAACAACGTCTCCAGTTCCCCGGACTGCTGCGGAATCGCCGGACAAACCGCACGCAGATGACGGGCCGCTGTTGCGACCTGCGCCGCCCGATCGCCGGATAAATGCTCCGGTTTTAGTAACTCGCTACCCTGCCATTGCAGAATCAGCAAATTAGCCACTGCCTGCACCATGAATCCATCCGAGGAAAGATCATGCAGGGCATGCATGGCCTCGCCGCCCGGCGCGTAGGCATCGAGCAGCAGCAATCCCTGAATTTTCTCGCCCTGATCGAGGAGTTGCCGAGCCATTTCAAAAGCCACCGCACCGCCGAAGGAATAACCGCCGAGCAAGTAGGGACCGTGCGGTTGAGTTTGTCGGACCGCGGCGACATAAGCAGCTGCCATCGCCTCCAGGGTAGCAAAGGGACTAGCCTGATCACGCAAAGCGCGCGCGGGAAAACCGTAAACCGGCCATTCCTCGCCCAGCGCCTCTGCCAGTCGCGCCACCCAGGCGATTTCACCCACCACGCTATGCACCCAGAAACTGGCCGGTTGGCTGCCGGTGGCGCGAATCGCCAGAATCGACGCAGCGGGTAAGGGTTCGGATGCTTCTGCAGTTTGCGGAACGACGCCGGGCTGAGGCGTTGCGCGTTGCTCAAGCCAGGTGACCAGTTCAGCGATGGTCCGGTATTCAAACAACAGCGTTTTGGGCAACGGCCCGGTCTGCCGCTCCAGACATTGCAACACACCAATCGCGATCAGCGAATCAACGCCGTACTGCTCAAAGGGCGTGTGCTCGTCCAGATCCTCCTCATCGACTTTCAATACTTCCCGCAGGGCGGCGCGGACCAGTTGTTCCAGCAGTTCGGGGGTATGCATTCCCTCCCTTGGATAAGGAGGGGTGGCGCGCAGCGCCGGGGTGGTTCGACTCGCCACACCCTCCTCTACACCCATTCGCGCCAATACGCTCGGCATGGCCTTCAGTACGGCAATTTGGTGGGTCTCCCCGGCCAGGATGCGCTCCAGCGTGGGTAGACCTTCATCGGCCTGAATCGCCCCGATCCCCTGAGTGGTCGCCAGTCGTTGCACGGTCGCATTCGCCGCAACGCCCATTTCGCCCCAATAGCCCCAGTTAGTGACCCGCACTGGAATGTTGAGCAGCACGGGCAGCGCCAAACCGATAGCATCCTGGCCAACGCTTGCGGCAGTGTAATTACCCTGTCCAGGGTTGGCGGTCAAGGATGCCGTGGACGAGAACAATGCGAGCCAGTCCGGTGGTTCGCCCTCGCTTAACGCCAGAGCCAGCGCAACCGTACCTGCCAGTTTGGGGCGCAAAACGGCGATAAAATCCGCTTCGCTTAACCGGGCCAGCAATCCATCGCGCAGTACGGCGGCGGCGTGGATCACGCCATGCAGGCGTCCCCAGCGGTCGTGCACCTCACGGCAAACTGCTCGCATCGCGCTCAGGTCGGCTACATCACCTTGCAGGTAAAGCGCCTCGCCGCCCATCGCGCGTAGTTCATCAAGCCGGGCTTGTATCTCTGGATCAACCGGACGTCGGCCCACCAGCACCAACCGCGCTTGATAATTGCGGGCTAAATATTGAGCAACTGTGAAACCCAGCCCGCCAGCGCCGCCAATAATCAGATAGGTCCCGCCGATCCGGAAGGGCGGCTCCGCTGGCGCCGGCAGAGACTGGCGCAGCAGTTGCGGTTGATAGCGCTGATCGCCGCGCCAGGCGACGGTGGCAAAGGGCAACGCACCGGATTCGGCGGCCAGCCTTTGCCCCGCATCAGTCCGCACTTCGAGCAAATCTGCCCGACTCAAATCGAGACAGGTCACTGCCAGACCGGGATTTTCCCGACCCATCACTTTGGCCAGGCCGCGACAGGCTGCGCCATACGGTAAACGTGGCGTTTCATCGCCGACTGCCTCACTGTCATGGGTGACAACAACTAGATGTGGATGGGCCACTGTCAGCGGTTGCGCCGCCAAGGCTTGTCCCAACCGGAACAACGGCAGCAAACCTCGCTCCTCAGAGATCTCCAGCGTCGCCAGATCAAGTTCCGTCTCATCCTGCACACCGCTGAGAAAATAAATCCGGCCACAATCGGGGATGTCCTGCAACAGACGGCTGAAATCGGCGACCGAGCGGGCGTCGATCCACCAGCCATGACGATCACGTTGCCAGCAATTCGCTAACCAAACCTCATGGACGGTATTGCGCGGGAAGGCGGATCGCAGCGCAGCACTCAATCCAAAATCCTGCTCCGCGCGCAGAATCAAAACATCGCCGGCCAACGGCGGGACGGATTCTGGCCAAGGCGTCGCTTCCCAACGCATGGCCAGACTGGTCAGAATAAACGGCTGTGGACTTTTGATTTCCCGTACCTGGAAGTTTTCAAGGCGCAAACTCACGCACCCCGCGTCGTCGCTTAAGCTCAGATCGAAACCCAGGGTATCGCCGGTTACGGACCGACGCCGAGCGTGAACGTAACACACATTCGTCAATGGCCCGACAAACTGGACTGCGTCAATGGCAAACGGCAACATGAGCCGGTCGCCGTCCGCCAGTTCGGCCAGCGCGAAACCAATCAGGGTTTGCAAGGCGGAATCCAGCAAACCCGGCGGCAAGGCGGCAAACCGGGAATCCACCCCTGGCGTCGCCAACTCACCCAACACCTGATCGCCGCCTACCCACACCCTCTGCAACAGGCGATACGTGGGTCCATACTCCATGCCCAAGGCCGCGAACCGCTGGTGAATGGCCTCACGGGCGACGACTTCCAGGCAAACGGCCTGCAACGCGGCAATATCCAGGGCCGGGGAGGTCGGTGCGGGCGTAAAATTTAACTGGCCCTGAATGTGTTGCCGCTCGACCACGCCATCGAGGCTGGCGATGGTGACCCGCACCAAACCATCGGCAACGGTAAACCGCACCTGCAACTCACAGGAAGCGTCATCCGCGACCGTGAAAGGCGTAGCGAAGGTGACATCGCGCAGGCTGGTCAATGACCGTTGCGGAATCAGCGCCGCCGCAGCGCTGACGGTCAGACTTAAATAACCGGCGGCCGGTAGCCATGCCTGTCCCTGCACCCGATGATCATTCAGCAACGGATCAACAGCGCGCAGACACACCTTGGCCTGACTGTCCAGCAATCCCGGCATGACCTCATCCCAGAATCCTTTTTCTTTTTGTTCGGCCGCCTCCACCCAATACCGCTTTCCCTGAAACGGATAGGTCGGCAAGTTTAACCGACAAGCGCCATCCGGGTAGAGCCGTTGCCAGTCCACGGCGCGGCCCGCCTGGTAGGCCGCGGTGAGCGTCTCCAGCAACCTTCGCTGACGTTCCGGCGTTCGGTAAAATTCAGCCAATGCCGTAGCAACCGCTGTTTCGCCCGGATCGACCGGCGGCGCGTCATCCGCCGACCATGCGGCAAGCCGGTCGCGCAACTCGGCAGGCGTTGCCGCGACCCAGGCCAGGCGCTGCCGGAAATGGCTGCGCCCGACGTTCAGGGTATAGCTCAAATCGGCTAGGCAAACCGTCTCCCCGGCTTGCGCTAACCACGCACTCAAATCGGCAACCCGCTGTCGCAAGGCCGCCTTGCTCTTGGCCGACAGCGTGAAAGGTAAAGCTGAAGGGTTCCACGCAACCGGCGATAACGCGGAGGGAGTTTCTTCAATAACCAGATGCGCGTTCGTGCCACTGAAGCCGAAGCTGTTAATCGCAGCGCGGCGCGGCGCGTCCGGAGCTGTCGGCAACCAGTCCCGCAATTCGCGATTCACCCGGAACGGACTGTGCGCGAAATCGATATGCTCGTTTTCCTGATAGCAATGCAGACTGGGCGGCAGTTGCCGATGCCGCAGCGCCAATAGCACCTTGAGCAATCCGGCAATCCCGGCGGCGGGCAGCGCGTGACCGATATTGGTTTTAACCGAACCGATGGCGCAGAACTGGCGGCGCGTCGTGTACT
>JAGRHM010000647.1 GCA_020445005.1 Candidatus Competibacteraceae bacterium
ATTACTTCTGCTACCGGATCGCCCGCGAACTGGGTTCCCTGGCGGCGGCGCTGGACGGCCTGGATGCGCTGGTGTTCACCGGCGGGATTGGCGAACATGCGGCTGCGGTGCGTGAACAGGTCTGCGCCCGGTCAGGCTGGCTCGGCATTGAAATGGACCCGGCGGCGAATGCGGAAAGCCACCAGCGCATTGACCGGTCCGGCAGTCGTGTCGCGGTGTGGGTGCTGCCAACTAATGAGGAGCTGATCATCGCCCGGCATACCCGGCAGTTGGTGTTGGGGAAGTAGGTTTCATGGCCATCTGATATCACGATCAACAGCGTCATCCATCGCGTTTAGAAAATGACTGGACACGGCGCTATGCAGCGCCTCGACCCGCTCTATACCCACCTGGCCGGCTTCAATCTGATCGAGGCCAGCGCCGGCACGGGTAAAACCTACACCATTACCGCGCTCTATGCGCGTCTGGTGGTGGAGGCACATATTCCGGTCAACCGTATTCTGGTGGTCACCTACACCAATGCCGCCACCAAGGAACTACGCGACCGCATTCGGAATCGGTTAGCGCAAATTCGCCACGCCTTCCTGCGCGGCCGCGCCGATGATGAGGATGAGCTAGCGGTGCGCTTGCTGGATTTGACTCCGGACCGGGAACTGGCTATTCGACGCCTCAGCAACGCCCTGCGCGGCTTCGATGAATCCGCCATTTTCACCATCCACGGCTTTTGCAAGCGGGTGCTGGGCGACAACGCCTTTGAAAGCGGTCTGTCATTCGATACCGAACTGATGGCCGATACCCGTGAGTTGTTGCAGGAGATTGTCGAGGATTTCTGGCGTCGGCAGTTCTACCCCGGCTCGCCGCTGGTGGTGCAATACTTTCTCGATCAGGGCGACAGCCCGGAGACCTTGCTTCGGCAGGTCGAACCGCATCTGGGCAAACCCTATTTACGGGTAATAACGCCGACCGGGCAGGCGAATGGCGCGGCGCTGGAACAGACCTTCATCGCGGCTTTTCAGCAAGCGCGCGACCGGTGGCGACAGGATCGCGCCGCCATCGAGGATCTGCTGCTGACGTCGCCGGCGCTGAACCGCAAAAGTTATGGCTTGAGGTCGATTCCCGGCTGGCTGGAGACGATGGATGCCTATTTGAGCGCCGATCCGCCGCGCCTGGCCCTGTTCAACAAGTTCGAGCAGTTTACGACATCCAGACTGCGCGCCTCGATCAGAAGAGGTCAGACGCCGCCGCAACACCCTTTTTTCGATGCCTGTGAAGTCCTGAAAACCGCCTGCGAGGCGCTGGCGGATTACTATCGTTACCAGATTCCGGTGCAATTGCTGGAATACTGCAACCGCGAACTGGCCCTGCGCAAGCGGCGGCAACAGTTGCAGTCCTACGATGACCTGCTGCTGGATCTGCACAGCGCGCTGCACGATGATCAGCGCGGCGCGGCGCTAATTGAAACCCTGCGCAACCGCTACGCCGCGGCGCTGATTGATGAATTCCAGGACACGGACCCGGTGCAGTACGAGATTTTCCGCCGCATCTACGTCGGAACCGGCAAGCCGGTGTTCCTGGTCGG
>JAGRHM010000648.1 GCA_020445005.1 Candidatus Competibacteraceae bacterium
TCAACATCGACAACGGCTTTGGCGCGGCTTGTCTGGCCAGCATGATCAATCAGTTATGAACGATGTGGGTGACCTGCGGTATACTCATCTACGCCTCTTATATTTTAAGTATATTATTTTTCAAATTTTTTCTTCTTGAGGATTAGTTCTCTCCATTTTTTGCCTATTCGATTGTGAAACTCCTCCCTCTCAAGAAATCCATGCTGAATCGCAAAATCAACCAGTTGTTTTTGCCTAACCCGTCCTACTTGTTTATTGGGGGAATTCCGGATGCGTTCCGCGAGTCGCAAAAGCTGTTCCTCAGCGGGTGCAGGGATCTCGTAATGACGCTCAGAGAGAAAGCGGAGATGCTCTTCTACAGGTGCATGAACAATCCGGTCGTCTTTCGATAGAACGCTGTCTGGAAAGAGAACATACTCAAAATGCCCTGGGTTATCGCGGAGCGTTAGCGAATAAATACATGCAAGCTCGTCCGCTTCATCTTCTCGATGAAGCCTGTACAGTGATAATCCTCTTTCCTCGGGTCGCAACTTGAGATCCTGGAGCGCTTCCTCTGCGGTCGGAAATTTGCCAGTCTCATCATCCGGCTGCCACCGCCGGGTCTTCGCGATCCGAAGAAACCAATAGAACTGTTGCTGCGAGCAAAATCCCCCTCCACGGAGCCACTTAACCAAACATCGAAACATAAGGGTGCGGCAAGTCTGAGTTTTCTTATTCTTCGAATCGTTCGTTCAGGAGGTCTTCGATTTCTTCGTGGAGGCGCTGGTTAGCGCTTTTCTTTGCCCTATCCAGGAATTGGCGCGCCTGATCATCGTCAAGGATTCTTGTCAACTGAACAGCAGCTACTTGGCAATCCAGATGAGGAGACGCTAGGTAGCGGTTTATAATACTGACGATCCGCAAGCGGGAGGGGGATTGTTGTGGCAGCTTCATCCAGGCGAGCGATTCAACAAGCGCTGCGTATTCCGGTTTCGGTTCGTCGCCCTCAAGCTCAGTCAGAACGACAGGCAGCGCGATGTCTTCCAATGCGGTGAGTGTTTCAGCGATCCCGATGATCGTCTCTGGATGTTGCTCTTTTTTAAATTTATCGATCAACCACTCCACGGCTTTTGTTCCAGCCTCCCGCCATATCTTGCGGGAGGCTGCTCGCCCGGCAGGCGTCGCATTGGCACCACGGCGATCGGCTAGCGCATGGTAAGCAATCTCAAAGTCGCGCTCTTTCCTATTGAAGTCAAGTTCTTCACTATCGTTATCTGAAATCGTAGGAATCGGAGGTACATGATCTGGTTTTTCATAAGTTGTTTTGGGGCGTCGTCGCCAGTTGGGATCGATCCCAACACTTGCTGGCACTGGATTAAATAGTTCAATAGGAGAGCTTATAGGAAACGCAACGGCCATTTTTAGCACCCCTCAATTGCGTTAGTAATACTCAAACGCATCCTTTGTGATCGCTTTTCATTGATCTGAAAGGCTCTGTCAAGCAGTGGGCCAAGATCGAAGTGCCCTTTTTCTTCCGAAGAAACATCAAAATGCACATTATTTTGAATATGCAGAAAGTTTTGTCCTCTCGGGGAGATTGAGATAACAGTCCTAAATTTGCAGTCATCCCCTTCCGCTATATAGGTAATCGTGGCGGTTCCTTCTTCATGCGGTGGAAAAGGGAGATCCGTTTTCCTAATGATACTCATCAGCGTTGGGGCAATCTCTCTTTTAGTCTCAATATGGAAGTTGTGATTAACCCCATAGGCTTTGATAGGTGTGTGATAGAGCTTTTCAAACGTCGTTTTAGCTAAAGTCATAATACGGTTGACCTCTTCCGCTTCGGAGGAAACCTGCCATCGCTCTAAAGTACAGTCTAAAACAAGGTTTTCGGTCTTAAATTGAGTAAGTTGCGGGGTTACAATCACCTGATTGCGCAAGCTTTCTTCAAATTCCGCCTCAGTAATGATAGACATCGCCTGATACCAAGCGGGATGATGGATCGCTGGATTCATTACGCCAAGCACAACCACAGATTGATGGTGAAGGATGATCATACCGCTCTCACGAATTGCGTCGATGTTAGGGTCAGGATGCGGAGTGAAGGTTTGATTTTTTGATTTTTTGATTTTCCAATATTAGACCTGTACTCGTCGATTTTCTGCAAGCGCCCTCCCTAGCGCGAAATATCCTGATAAAAAAAGCCTGCTTAGGGCGGGCGTGTGAATTGATCGAATGGGTTATCGCTACTGCAAGGTTGTTCAACGTGCTGACAGTTACGACTATTCGTATCCTGGCGCACCCGAAAAACCAGCCGAATGCAGTTCGGCCCGCTATCCCTTCCCGCCCTGAAGTGCGGGGTCTCTCGCGGAGAATCTGATGACAATACCCAAACCCCTGCTCTTGGTGGATGGATCCTCCTGGCTGCACCGGGCGTTCAACGCCCTGCCGCCGTTGAGCAACCGAGCCGGCGAACCGACCGGCGCGTTGTACGGAATGCTGAACATGCTGCACAAGCTGCTGGCGGACTATCAGCCAGACTATCTGGCGGTAGTATTCGACGCGCCCGGCAAAACGTTTCGTCATACGTGGTTTCCTGATTACAAGGCGAATCGGCCACCGCTCGATCCCCAATTGGCGCAACAGATCGAACCGGTGCATGCCTGCGTTCGCGCCCTGGGTCTGCCGTTGCTACAAGTAGCGGGCGTAGAGGCGGACGATGTAATCGGTACATTGACCATTCAGGCCACGGCGTGCGGTCTGCCGGTGCTGATCGTCAGCAGCGACAAGGATCTGGCGCAACTGGTGAGCGACCGGGTTCAACTACTGGACACCATGAAAAATACCGTCACTGATGTCGCCGGCGTCGAAGCAAAATTTGGGGTATCGCCAAACCTGATCGTGGACTGGCTGGCACTGGTTGGCGATACGTCCGACAACATCCCTGGCGTACCGGGCGTGGGCAAAGTCACCGCCACCAAGTGGCTACGGCAATATGGCTCGCTGGATCAATTAATCGCCAATGCCGCTACCGTTTCCGGCAAGATCGGTGACAAACTACGCGCCGGTCTGGAACAGTTGCCGCTCTCTCGTCGCCTGGCGACCCTGGATTGCCAAGTGGCGCTGCCGGTCACGCTCGATGATCTCTGCCCGGCGTCGCCCAATACCGCCGCTTTGCGCGCACTGTACGAACGCTACGAGCTTCGCTCCCTGTCGCGGGAGTTGCCAACAGAGAACGATGCTCCCTCTCCCCCAACCCTTCGCCCGCCAGCGGACGAGGGGAGCGAACAGTCACCGCCGACTTATTCCCTGATCCTCGATCCAACCGCGCTCGACGCCTGGCTGAAGCGGTTACAAAACGCTGAATTGTTCGCTTTCGACACCGAGACCACCAG
>JAGRHM010000649.1:0-1072 GCA_020445005.1 Candidatus Competibacteraceae bacterium
CCAATTCCATGAGAATCTCCCGTGGTCCGCGGTCGGCGCGCATGCGCCGAGACTTGATTAATTAAAGTTTCAGCGTTCGATAACCCATCATCATCGATCCAGCAATTCAGTCAACTGCTCGGTATTAAGCCGTAACCGTAGCGCCAGCACCATAATCAGATCGATGGCTGCTTTGGGATTCTGCTCCAGAAAGGGCATGAAATCCCTGCGATGAATCACCAGTAATTCGCTGGGCGCCAGCGTAGTCACCGTCGCCGAGCGCCCTCGACCGTCGAGCATGGCAATCTCGCCCACGATTTCCCCCGGCGCAATGGTTCCCAGCACAATTTCCCGCCCTTCTCCATCCGTCACATTCACCTTGAGACGGCCGCTTAAAACAACCAGCATCTCTTCGCCGGTTGAACCTCTCTCAAACACGACATAGTTGCCCGGCAAGGTCACCACCCGCGACATCGCGCGGACTTTCTCTAAATGACTGGGCGATAAGTTGCGGAACAAAAAACATTTGTGCAGAATGTCAGATCGTTGTTGTCTAGGGGCCGCCTGAGCGTTGTCCAGGGTCAGAGCGCCATGCAACTGACTGGCGATCAATGGCCGCCTGATGCAGACATGTTCAGAATCCAGCATCGGATTGGTCGACGCCAGAATACTGTTGGCCTCTGGCGCATTCTGCTGGAATTCATTCCAGAACAACATAGCGCCCGTATCATCGGCGTTGACGATAAAAACACCGATCGATTTTCCACTGTCTTCGGTCATTTGGTAGGTGACATCCTGGTTGCTAGCCACGGACAGAATATTGCGGATCATTCGGCGGTCCCTTTCCGGAAATCCAAGTACGCTAACAATGACTGTTTTTGGCATGACTCCTAACCTCTTCCATCTATTTGTTATCGACGCGCTCACCGTAACAACTTGATGCTTGCGGTTCGCATAGCCACACTATAATTGATTTAATCCAGGATTGAACGGATTGTCCCACACAACCACGGAATCCTTAAAGCACTGCACATAACCGCTGCCGCGTTGCATTCGTGCTTGACCGACGGCTCCCATCGCTCCAACCAGGGTA
>JAGRHM010000649.1:1207-6000 GCA_020445005.1 Candidatus Competibacteraceae bacterium
GTAATGACGGGTCGCGAAGCGGGAGTCTACTATCAGTTGGGTCGGGACTTGAAAAAACTGGCTAGCGGCCATCAGCTTGACTTATCGGTGATTCCCTCGTCCGGCTCGTTGGAAAACATTTTCAAGGTCTATGAATATCCGAGCCTGCAACTGGGCTTCAGCCAGTTTGACAGCTTGAGCCTGGTCGCGCTCGAGGCCGCGGTGGGCGAGGGCGAGGGCGAAGACGCCGATGAATTGCAAAAGCTAACGAACTCCCTGAAACTGGTGCTGCCCCTGTACTACGAAGAAGTGCATGTGCTGGCCAAGTCGCCGGAGATCAAGCAATTCACCGATTTGAACGGCAAGCGCGTCGCTGTGGGCGAGATGGTCAGCGGTACTTACGGCACGGCGACTATTATGCTCGATCTGTTCCAGGTCGAACCTGCCGAACAATTCGAGATGGACGCCGCTACAGCGCTCGATGCGCTGCAACAAGGCGAGATCGATGCGCTCATTTACGTCGTAGGCGCTCCAGCCCCGCTGTTTAGCGGTCCTCTGGCCTCCACTGACGCCCTGCATCTGGTCTCCATTGCTGTTCCCGAGGACCTGGCCAAAAACGAACTGTTCCAGACCTTCTACCGCACGGCGACCATTCCCGCCGCCACCTACAGTTGGCAAGCACAGGAGGTCGCAACGGTTGCGGTCGGCGCGGTGTTGTTCACCAGCGACCAGGGTTTAAGTGAGGAGAGTTGCCAAGCTGTTGGCCGGTTTGCCAAGATGGTTTACGACAATCTCGGGGAGTTGAGCCGCATCGGTCACCCGAAATGGAAGAGCGTCAGCATCGACCGGGAGGCTTTGTTGAAAGCGCCGCATCTGTCGCCCTGCGTGGCGCGGGCGCTGAAATAAACAAACTACAAGTGCAGCAAAAGAGAACCGGCGCCCGCTAAGCAAGCGCCGGCCTTGCCTCTCCCTCTTGATCAGTTGAGGAATCGAGCGAGATTCCGACCGTTTTTTACCGCAACTCCGGCAAGCCGCTGATATAGCCAACTTCCCCTTTTTGCGCATTGATCAGGGGAATCAGCCGCTCTTTGAGCGCCGGATCAATGGAACTTGGAAAATCGCCAGGGTGCTGAAAGTTACTCATGATGTAAGCAAAACCATTTACATTATCAATCGCCTGCAAGCCGGTCGATTCGGCGCCAGCCGGAATGGACAGGATGCGCGCCAGCTTACCGCTGTCCACATGGTAGGCCCACAGGAAGTTATTGATATGCGCGCCGCTATCTTCGCCGATAAACAAAACACGCATCTTCTCGGAGAATTTGAGATTATCGGGGCTGGCGATCTTGCCCACTACGCAGGTATTGCCAACGGCGTCCTTGGACATGTCTTCACCCACCACCAGCGCCTTCATATCGGTCGCCACGTAGTCACTGTTGATTGACTCGCCAGCAGCATCCTTTTGGCCGCCGCTCAGATTAAGTTCATAAACCGCCCCGCAGCCATTCTTGGGCAGACGAATATCATCCGGCACGGTGGCGTCAGTGCTGGGCTCCATACCCGAACGCATGCGGGTCATCGCCACATACGCTTTTTTATCCTTGGCATTGACCGTCACCCCTTCAAATTTTTCAAACTCGGTAGTAGCGCCGACATAAGCGGCATAGCGGCGCGTTTCCAGGAATGCGGCGGCCTTTTCCATACCTGGCCTTACACGTAACCATTCCACTGCCGCGACTTCATGGCCAGCTTTGATCTTGACAAAACCCGGAGTATCTTCATCGGCAGTGTCAAAGATGTCGCTAAACTGGATGTTATCCTGGTTGACCATCTTGTCCAGTTCGGCATCGGTAGCGCTACCCAGCTTGTGCCAAGTCAAGGTAGCCGCACCGCCATTAGCGTCGCTGGTTTGGTTCCACGTAGCGGCATACAGAGAACCCGCCGACAGATCGCCCGCCTTATCAGCCACAAACATCGTCAGCATGGTATAAGTACCATCATCGCCTTGATAGGCGGTGCGCTGATCCGGCATCACCTGGGTCAACTCGCGTGAAACCCGGCCCAGCACACGATGCGCAACGACGTTGGTAGAGCCGTTGGCTTGAACAGTGACCTCGGGAACCAGCCCATAATTGTAGGGCCTAGCGGTAGTGGTGTCGCCAAAATAGGTATTCATCGAAAACATCTGCGCCAGATAGCTATCCGCCCCGAATTTCTCGGCGCAGGTGTTGGTTTCTAGGCATCGGGCATCCGGCTCATATTCTTCACTGCCCAAATGAGTGTTCCAGGGCGACAACGAGCCGGCGCAAGGTATCCACAGACCTCGAATCCCGGCCATGTCGATGTTTTTCAGGGCCACCACGCTCAATTCACCGCTGTTCGGGTTCTGGTCGAGAGTGGAAAGCTTCATCACCATCGGCGCCTTGCCATACATGTTGAGGGGCGGCACAGAACTATCGACCGATATATATTCAAAATGCGTCACCAGGTAGAGCGGATTACCGCCAAGTTCAGTCGCCGGAGCGCCATCTACCTTGATGAGGGAGTTGGCGTCCGGCGTATTGGCAATGAAAGGGTTGCCGTTAATATCGAGCAACACATTGCCATTAACATCGTAAACCTGGCCTCCGGTAACGCCAGTGATAGTGTCCAGACTGCTGTAAAGCGGCTTAAAACTCAGCGTCGACGTCTCCTGGGCTCCATCGCTATAGGTTACGGTGACGCTGGAAGCTGTATAGGCGCTGGCTCGCTCATTGTCCGTTGCGGGTGCCGGCATGCTGGTAAATTCTACGGAGCGAACCCGCGAAGGCATCGCAGGCGCTGGCGCATCATTATCGTCATTGCCGCAACCCGCGATGCCCAGCGCGGTCAGAACTGCCACCGTTAACACTTTCATTCTCATGGATGAACTCTCCGAAGTGATTAGCAGCTCAATAGCGTGGCACGTCAAAATTGCCCAAGTATGACCAATTCATGACCGGATGATGATTAACTAATGATGCCCTTTCTCTCTTTCCAACCCTCTCCACATGGTCTAAAGTTGAAACGTCGGATGACGCAGACGACAAACTCGATGTAACCAGGAATCACCGCGCAAATACACCAATGGCGACTAACCCCAACACTGTTATCACCCAGCCCGCTGGCCAATTAAGCGGGCTCGCCCGGCAGCTTGTCCTGAATCATTTACTTGACGAAACCGCCGCGCTTAAGGCTCTCGAACAGTCTCAACGGGAAAAACTGCCTTTCGTGACCTATCTGGTTGAAAACAAACTGGCCCGCGACAAGGACATTGCCCGCTTGGCGGCCCGCAGCTTTAATCTGTCCCTGTTCGATATCGACGCCCTGGAAATCGACAAGGCCGTTGTCCAGAAAGTCGATGAAAAACTGCTTCGTCAACATCATGCCCTGCCGTTGCACCTGCGCGGGCGGCGGTTGTTTGTCGGGGTCAGCGATCCCACCAACCAGCGGGTGCTCGAAGATATCAAGTTCCAAACCCGGTTGGATATTGAACCGGTCATCATTAGCGAGACACAATGGGCCAAGGCGATCGAGAGCGTCATCGACAGCGAGGGCGCAGTGATGGTCGACCAGGACATCGGTGATCTTGACTACAGCACCGAAAACGATACTTCTAAGGTCGAAACCCTAACGCAATCGGATGCCGATGACGCGCCGGTCGTGCGTTTCATCAATCAGGTCATTTTGCAAGCGATCAACCGCGGCGCATCCGACATTCACTTCGAACCCTACGAAAAAATCTATCGGGTGCGTTTCCGTCAAGACGGCATGCTCGACGAAATTCACAAGCCGCCAGTCGCCATGGCCCCGCGCCTGGCCGCCCGGCTCAAGATCATGGCTCAACTCGACATCGCCGAGCGTCGAGTGCCGCAGGACGGGCGTCTCAAGCTGTATTTGACCAAGCAACGCGCCATCGATTTTCGCGTCAACACCATGCCCACCTTGTGGGGCGAAAAAGTGGTGCTGCGCCTGCTCGATCCGTCCAGCGCCCAGATGGGCATCGACGCGCTCGGTTACGAGGAACATCAAAAGGGATTATTTCTGAAGGCGATTCACAAACCGCAGGGCATGGTGCTGGTTACCGGCCCGACCGGCAGCGGCAAAACCGTTTCGCTTTATACTGCGCTCAACATCTTGAACACCGCCGAGGTCAACATCTCCACTGCTGAGGACCCGGTGGAAATCAACCTTCCCGGCATCAACCAGGTGAATGTCAACCCCAAGGTCGGCATGACCTTCGCCAGCGCCCTGCGCGCTTTTCTGCGCCAAGACCCGGACATTGTGATGGTCGGCGAAATCCGTGACCTGGAAACCGCCGAGATCGCCATCAAGGCAGCGCAAACCGGTCACATGGTGCTCTCCACCCTACATACCAACAGTGCGCCGCAAACCCTGAACCGTTTGATGAACATGGGGGTAGCCGCCTACAACATCGCCTCCAGCGTCACGCTGATCATTGCCCAACGGTTAGGACGGCGGCTATGCGCCAACTGCAAGGAGGAAATCCACATCCCGCCGGAGGAACTGATCCATCAAGGCTTCCGCGAAGATGAACTCAAAACCCTCACTATTTACAAAGCCGCAGGTTGTGACCAATGCAATCGCGGTTACAAAGGCCGGGTTGGCATCTACGAGGTGATGCCGCTTTCCGAGGAGATGGGCCGAATCATTATGGAGGGCGGCAACTCGATCCAGATCGCCGATCAGGCGCGACGCGAGGGGGTCAATGATCTGCGCCAGTCGGGACTGAACAAGGTCCGCCTGGGAATGACCAGTCTCGAAGAAATCAACCG
>JAGRHM010000650.1 GCA_020445005.1 Candidatus Competibacteraceae bacterium
CCAAGGGCTACTTCCCGGTGCCGATTCTCAAATACCTGGATGGGCCGGTGTTGGACATAGTGCGCGATGCGTTGACGAATCAACACGCACGGGAACGTGGTCTGTTCCAACCGGAGTATGTGCAAATGCTGTTAAACGCCCCGACGGAACACATTACGCCATTGCGCGGCTCCAAACTCTGGCAGGTGGCGCTTCTGGAATTGTGGCTGCAAACCCATCACCTCTGACCTGATTTTTGAAGCTAGCAAATGACCCTTCTTGAATTGCGGCTGCAAACCCACCCTTTCTGACCTGACCTCTTAAGGGAAACAAAACGCCATGACTGTGAAAGCATTGCGGATCGAAAACCCCCTGGATCCGGTCCGCATGGCAACGCTCAAGCACTGGGGAGACTTACCCGCGCACACCGCGCTGGAAGACATGCGTTCGGAAGCAACCGTGGATTGCGGCTGGGGCCGCCTCATCTTCGGGCAAACTTTCCGTTCGCCTGAAAGGCTGGCACGGGAGATTTGTCGTGAAGCGCCCGGCCGACGCGATGTAGCGCTGTATATCCGTGATCCCCATGTCGTGGTGTCGCTTGATCCACAGAAACTATTCCTCGATCCTTCCCATACCTTTCGCCTGCCCCTGCGCGATGTGAATCTTGACATCAGTGCGGACCGGGGTTGGCGCATTCGTCAGATCGCCAAGGGTGCGGACCTGGACCACGACGAAGCTGTAATCAACCGGCTCTACCAAATGCGCGGTATGGTGCCGGTTCACGAGGGGTTTCTCGCCCACAACCGCGGTAATTCCATGATCGCCATTCTGGTGGCTGAGGCTGACGACAGCGGCGAAATTCTGGGGGTCGTCACCGGCGTCGATCATGTCCTGGCCTTCAACGACCCCGATCAGGGCGCCAGCCTGTGGTCGCTGGCCGTCGATCCGCAATGCCTCTACCCCGGAATCGGCGCTGGCTTGGTCAAGGCGCTGGCCGCTTTTTTCCAGGCGCGGCAGCGCACCTACCTTGATCTGTCCGTAATGCATGACAACGTCGAAGCCATCGCCCTGTATCGAAAACTGGGCTTCCAGCGAGTGCCGGTTTACTGCGTCAAACATAAAAATCCGATTAATGAGAAATTATTCGTGGGTCCCGACCGCTATAGCGATTTGAACATTTATGCGCGCATCATCGTTGATGAAGCGCGCCGGCGCGGCATCGCCGTGGATATTCTGGATGCGCAACATGGCTATTTCCGCTTAAGCCGGGGTGGACGCAGCATCACCTGCCGTGAATCCCTGTGCGAACTGACTTCAGCCATTGCCATGAGCCGCTGTGATGATAAGCGAGTGACTCGCAACGTGTTGACCGCACCTGGAATAAGAATGCCGGCGCAGATTCTCGCGGACGATGCAGAAGCGGTCCGGGATTTTCTGGCCCGCTATCAGCGCGTCGTGGTCAAACCGGCGCGTGGGGAGCAGGGTCATGGCGTCCAGGTCGATTTGCGCACCCCAGACACCGTCGAGGCAGCGATTACCAACGCCCGGCGTTTCTGCGATGACGTGATTATTGAGGAAATGGTGGAAGGCGAGGATCTGCGCATCATCGTCATCGGTTACCAGATCGTCGCCGCCGCCACGCGCCGTCCTGCGGAAATTACCGGCGATGGCCGTCAGAACATTCGCACCCTGATCGAGAAACAAAGTCGTCGTCGTCAGGCCGCCACCGGCGGTGAAAGCCACATTCCACTCGATACGGAAACCCTGCGCTGCATCGAAGCGGCGGGCTACACGCTGGACTCGGTGCTACCCGCCGGTCAGCGCCTGCGGGTGCGCAAAACCGCCAATTTACATACCGGCGGCACCATTCATGATGTGACCGACCAAGTGCATCCCCAAGTGCGAGAGGTCGCCGAGCAAGCCGCTCGCGCCCTGGAAATTCCCGTGGTCGGTTTCGACTTCATGGTTCCCGATCTGGCTGGTGAGGATTACGCAATAATCGAAGCGAATGAGCGGCCAGGATTAGCCAACCACGAACCGCAACCTACCGCTCAGCGTTTCGTCGATCTTCTCTTTCCTCATTCCCGAATGGAGCCTTAATGCAGACTCTTCTTGACCAAAGCTACCTGCTGGACCTCATGAGCCGATTGCTGGCCACTCATAGTCCTTCAGGCATGACCGACGAAATCGTTCATATCGTGTGCCTGGAATTGATGGCTCTGGATATTCCTTTCAGTCTCACCCGGCGCGGGGCTATCCGCGCTGATTTGGAAGGCGCGCGTCATAGCCCGGATCGGGCTATCGTCTCCCATCTGGATACGCTGGGCGCGATGGTCAAGCAATTAAAGCCGAACGGTCGCCTGGAGGTCGTGCCGATCGGCACCTGGTCGGCGCGCTTCGCCGAAGGTGCGCGGGTCACCATTTACTGTGACGGCGGCTGGCGCTATCGCGGCACTCTGCTACCCTGCAAAGCCTCTGGCCACACTTTCAACGAGGAGGTCGATACTCAGCCGATTAGCTGGCTCAACCTGGAGCTGCGCGTCGATGAGCGTTGTAATCGCCCAGAGGATTTGCAAGCTTTAGGCATTAACATTGGCGACACGATCGCCGTCGACTCGCAACTGGAAATCAGTAACAGCGGTTTTATCAACGCCCGACATCTCGACGACAAAGCCGGGGTCGCGGTGTTGTTGGCCGTTGCGCGCGCCGTGCGGCATTGCGGCCTGCGTCTGCCGGTGGATTGCCACCTGCTGTTCACGATTTCCGAGGAGGTCGGCGTCGGCGCTTCCCATATCCTGCACGGCGACGTTGCGGAACTGGTGTCTATCGATAACGGCACCATCGCCCCAGGGCAGAATACCTGCGAATATGGGGTGACCATCGCCATGCAGGACTCCTCAGGTCCTTTCGACTGGCATTTGACCCGACACTTGCTCGGTCTGTGTAAAACGTATGGCATTGAGCACAGCCGGGACGTATTCCGCTACTACCGCAGCGATGCGGCGGCGGCGCTGGAAGCGGGTAATGATATCCGCACCGCGCTGACCTGCTTCGCGCTCGATGCGTCTCACGGCTACGAACGCACCCATGTGGATTCGCTCATGGCGCTGGGTGAACTCCTGCTCTCCTACATCCAGAGCAAGCCGCTGTTTCAACGGGATGCGCAACCCCTGGGGCCAATGGGCGACTTTCCCGCGCCGGGAACCTGAGCGCTCCTTGAGGAAACTTGTGGACTGCGTATTATCTAACTATCGACCCAACGACGAACGGCGGCGGTTTTTGGCCGCCGCCAGATGTTCAAACATTATCCCTTCGACAAATGCAGTGCTAACGCCATGAGTAAGGAATATTCATCGTCCCCCGATCAAGACCGCGATCTCGCCGTTGAACCGGCCAAACCCGCGCTCAAGCCGCCGCCGCTCTATAAGGTGATTTTGCTGAACGATGACTATACTCCCATGGATTTCGTGGTGCGGATTCTCGAACACTTTTTCGCAATGAGCCGGGAGAAAGCGACGCAGGTGATGTTGCATGTTCACACGCGCGGACGCGGCGTTTGCGGCGTCTTTACCCATGATATTGCGGAGACCAAGGTGGCGCAAGTGAATGAATTTTCCCGCCGACACCAGCATCCGTTGTTATGCACCATGGAAGAAGCCTAAGTCTGAAATCATCCAGCGCGATTCGAGGTATGCGTATGTTAAGCAAGGATTTGGAGTTCTCGATTAACCTCGCGTTCCGCGAGGC
>JAGRHM010000651.1 GCA_020445005.1 Candidatus Competibacteraceae bacterium
TGCTTGTCCTTGGGCGGGCCATAGGAGAAGCTCATTCCCATGCAGCCCAAACCGAGAGCCGAGACTTTCAATCCACTTTTGCCTAAAGTGCGTGTTTGCATATCCTGTCTCCTTTTCGAGGTTAGCTTTATTTTCGTTGTTGCCATGTTGTCTGAAAAAACCCAGGAGACGGTAGACTGATCCTGTCGAATTATTGCCTGATAGTCTGTTGATACACCTTGTTCTTGTGATGCCTTGACCGCTCGACTAAGATAACCTCAATCAAAAAAACTTTAAAAATAGGCGCTTATGAAAAAGAACAGCAACCTCGATAGTGGAGTCGCCCTTGAGGCCCTAGGCAATAAAATTGCCAAATTAACCGAGCATGAGGAATTGCACACAACGGCTATTTCGGGTTTATGGCTTTTTCAACGAACAGAACCGACTGAGCCTGTAGCCGGCATGTACCAACCCAGCATTTGCCTGATTGCACAGGGCGCCAAGCGGGTGCAGCTCGGTGAAGATACTTATATTTATGACGCCAACCACTACCTGATCACCTCGGTGCATCTTCCTACGGTTGTGCAAGTGATAGAGGCCAGCCCGGAAAAACCCTATTTAAGCTTAAAGTTGACTTTTGATTTGCGAGAGGTTTCACAACTGATGGCGGACAGCCAACTCCCTCCCCCTCGGCCACAACAATCGAGTCGCGGCATGGCTACGGGCGAGGTAACCCTGTCGCTCATCAATGCGTTCCAACGGCTGATTGATTTGCTCGACTCAAGACAGGATATTCCGATCTTGGCGCCGGTGATTCAGCGCGAGATCATTTACCGGCTTTTGGTAGGAGAACAAGGGTTACGGCTGCGTCAAATCGCCGCAGCGGGGAGTCAGAGTCAGCAGATCGCCCAGGCGATCGAATGGTTGAAGGGAAACTTCACCGAGCAGTTACGCATCGACGACCTGGCGGCCAGGGTCAGCATGAGCACTTCGACCTTCCATCATCATTTCCGCTCCATGACGGCGCTCAGTCCATTGCAGTATCAGAAGCAGTTGCGGCTTCAGGAGGCGCGGCGGTTGATGCTGGCTGAACGTCTCGATGCGGCCACCGCCGCATTTCAGGTGGGTTACGAAAGTCCTTCGCAGTTCAGCCGTGAGTACAGCCGCCTGTTCGGAGCGCCGCCGTTGCGTGATATTTCGAGTTTGCGGCGGCAGGCAGTCGTCGGCGGAATACAGCCAGCGCATGCCATTCAAGCTCATTAGTCAAGGTACAAGTTGTCCCGGGCGCGCTTGGCCCGTTGGAAGGTGGCGAGAACCGCGGCGCGGTCGTCGTTGCGGATCGCAGCAGCCAGCCGTTCCAGATCGACGCTAAACAGCGCGATCATTTCCAGCAACTGTTCGCGGTTGGCGACACAGATGTCATGCCACATTTTGGGATCGCTGGACGCGATGCGGCTGAAATCGCGAAATCCGCCAGCAGCATAGCGGAAAATCTCGGCGCGGTCATCCAGTCGCGCCAGGGTGTCGACCAACGTGTAGGCCAGTATATGCGGCAGATGACTGGTCGCGGCCAGCACAGCGTCGTGATGGCGCACCCCCATGTCAATGACTTCCGCTCCGGTCAATTGCCACATGCGCTGGATCAGACGATGCGCAGCCGCCGAGGTTTCCGCCAGCGGGGTCAGAATCACCCGCCGACCCTGGAACAGGGTGGCGAACGAGGCTTCAACGCCGCTTTGCTCGGTGCCGGCAATCGGATGGCCGGGGACGAAATAAGGCGGAATCGCGCCGTAAATCCGTTGTACGTCCGCCACCACGCTGCCCTTGGCGCTACCGACATCGGTAACCACCGCATCGGTGGACAGGGAGGGGACAATCGCGCGCAACACCGGTTCGATGGCGCCCAGCGGCACGGCGATCACCACCACGTCCGCGCCCGCGACCGCCTGGGCAGGATCGGTTAAGTAACGGTCGATAACGCCCAGGCGCACGGCAGCCTGCAGGTTGTCCTCGCCGCGTCCACAACCGATGACTTCGCCGACCTGGCCGGCGTCCCGTAGCGCCCGGGCCAGCGAGCCGCCGATCAACCCGACGCCGATGATGCATAAACGTTGAATCAAGGGTCGTCCGGTCGCCATGTCAACCTCGCAACACGTCATGCAGAGCCACAATCAGCCGGGCATTTTCCGCTTCGACGCCGATGCTGATTCGCAAGTATTCGGGTAATCCATAATTGTCAACAGGACGGACGATAACGCCGCGTTTCAAGAGTTCTACGAACACCTCCCGCCCTGGGCGGCCCAGGTTTACGCATAGGAAATTGCCTGCCGACGGTAGCCAGCTTAAACCCCATTGCCGGCA
>JAGRHM010000652.1 GCA_020445005.1 Candidatus Competibacteraceae bacterium
GATAGCGCATCAGCCGGTAAAAAGGATGGTTGGGCCACATCGTGATGCTTCCTTGAAACTCTGAAATATTCAAAGGAGGGTTTAATAGCTACCGGTTGTTCGATTCCAGCTTATCCAACAGCAATTGAATTTCTACAGCGTATTGATAGTGCAAATCCGGATCGAGCGCCAGTGCCGGGTCACGGTCGCCATCCAGGATAGCGATCAGCTTGGATGCTAGTAACTTACCCGCCGGCGGCACATTCGGGCTGGAGCTGATCTGCTTCAGCTTAGCGGCCAGTATGCTGACAGCCTCGGTATCTTCAGTGCGCAATGCCTGGCCAATCTGGGTACACAGACGAATGCCTGGATTGCTGTTTTCACCGCCGGCCCGTCGATAGGCCAGATATTTCTGGATTGCTTGCTGCCGGGCCTGATCGGCGACTTCGAGATTTTGAGCCGATTGACCGACATCGTGAAGGCCACGCCGGATAGCCCAATTACGAGCAGTGGGACTTTCAGGAAGATTACACTCGCTGGCGCGATATAGTTCCTGACGGGCTTCATCCGGTCGCCGTAATTGAATGAGTACATTCGCTAACTTATTGCGGCTAGCTTCTTCACTATGGCCGTCACCCAGCTGTGCATATAATTCCGCCATACGCCGGTAAGACAATACTGCTTCCTCAAGTTGGTTCAGTATCTGGTGCAAATGACCGAGCTCTCCGAGGACTTCAGCAACTCCCCGACGTTGACGTTGTTGCTCATAGAGATAAAGCGATTTCTGGCAGGCTTGCAGCGCCTGTTCCATCTTGCCATCCAGCTTATAGGCTATGCCTAGTTGCCGCCAGGCCTGAGCGGCATTTTCCGACTGGCCCAAGGTTTCAAATGTGCGCCGGGCGGCATCATACATCATTGTAGCAGCAGCATAATGGCCTTGACGTTGGCGCACCAGTCCGAGTTGTATCTGATTAGCGGCAACCGTGGGATTGGGTGCATTTGGATCAGCCTGGGCGAGTGCTGCTTCATAAGCAGCAGCAGCGTCTTGCAAGCGGCGCAGGTAGGTCAGGCAATCACCGATTTCTGCGTCGACCACCGCCGCCATACGCGCCGCGTTGGCGTTGCCTACTTCGGCCAGAGTACGAAATTCATGGCGGGCATTGGTCAATTCGCGCACCGCCGGTTCGGCGGCGCCAGCCAGTTTTAATAGCTTGCCTAACTCGAAATGTGCGCGGGCGATATCATAGGATGCGCCGGGGTAGGCGCTGGCGCTTGCTTCCTGACACTGACGAACCAAATGTCGGCCTGCTTGCACGGCGTCTTCCAGCGAACCACCGTCGCGCAAACGTTCCAGGCGTAGACGTTCGCTTTCAAAGCGAGTGCGGCTCCAACCCGGCAGCGCCTGACCTGCTCGTTCACGGACGGCAGCGGCTTCGGCCAGGGCGGCTGGAGCGCCCAAATGAGTAAATAGTTGTTCCAATTGACCCGCTAATCGGGCTGTTCGTTCGGGTAGCGGATGTTGTTGACAATCCCTGAGCAACGCTAACAGATTGGGTAATTCCAACCGAAGCAGTCGTAAAGTGCGAACGTGATCCTTAAAATATTGTTGATAGAGAATCGACAGAAATTGTTCCATGGCGGCGCGCCAACGTTCCCGCCAAGCCACCCGCTGCTGAGCATTCAGTTGTCCATTCAGATAATTGGATAGCGATGGATTGATGCGCAGGTGCCCGTAACCCTCGTCCTTGGCCAGGCTCAGGGCGATCAGGCGCTCACACAACCTATCAGTAGGTTGTTTTTCAATTTTCCACGCTTGTTGCAGAACCTGACGGCTAATTCCGTTCCTGGCGAAAGCCAGCAGAACCAGCTTATCCCGGTCGCCGGGTAGTAATCGACGCAACGCCAGTTCCAGTTCCAGGTAGAGGGTCCACTGAATATCATCGCCATGAAGATGTAGTAATTCCAGTCGGATGGAACGCAGATACTCCAAAGTGGCGTGGATGCCTTGCATGCTGATTTCATGGGCTAGGCGGCGCAAGGCCCCAGGGTGACCGCCCGCCAGCGCGACCAGTTTGCGCAAGGGCTGTAGGCCGTCATGCTCGTCAGCAGGCGGTGGTTCTCCGTTGGCAATCAGGGTGCGTCCAATCAGAGTAATCGCATCATCGTCATCCAGGGGTTCCAAGACGATTTCCTTCCACGGGGTGGCAAAGGAAGGAGGGCCAAGTCGACCCATGGACAGCAGTCGCAAATTCGACCATTCATCCAGCAATTTTTTCCAGAACCGCTCGAACGCTTCGTCATGTTCTGGGGGCCATTGTTCAATTTGATCCAGAACGATCAGAGTGGGTTGATCGCGCAGGGTTTGCCAGAGATGATCCACGGCTTGCCAAATCCCCGGATAACGCCCGACTGTCCAATGTTGGCCGTTGGGTAATAGTTGCTGGCCCAGGCGTTCCACCAAGGTGGGGAACTCACTAGCGTCATCATCTCGCAGATAGGCGGCAT
>JAGRHM010000653.1:0-2897 GCA_020445005.1 Candidatus Competibacteraceae bacterium
TCGCTCCATTCCACGGCATAGCCCAACGCCTTCAGGGCTTCAGCGCTCTGTTGACCATAGCGCATCGGGATCACCGCGTCATAGTCGCCGTGCGCCATGAAGATCGGCGTCAGCTGATTCGCGGGCCGGCGTTCACTGTTCAATTTGCTCGCCAGAGGGATATAACACGACAGGGCCAGGATGCCGGCCAGTCGATCCGGGTAGCGCAAGCCGGTATGCAGGGCCATCGCGCCGCCCTGGGAGAACCCGGCCAGCACGATGCGCTCGGCGGGAACACCGCGCTGTTTCTCGCGCTCCAGCAGCGCGTAAATGTCCCGTTCCGAGGCATAAACGCCATCCGGGTCTTCCTGGCGCGGCAAATCCATGCTCAGCACGTCATACCAGGCGCGCATCCGCATCCCGTTATTAATCGTCACCGGGCGAATCGGCGCATTGGGGAAAACGAAACGAATGCCCAGTTCCACCGGCAGGTGCAACTCCGGGACAATCGGTTCAAAGTCATGCGCGTCGGCGCCCAGGCCATGCATCCAGATTACGCTGGAGCGGACTGGACCGATCGGTTCAATCTCAACAGTGGTCAATGCTGGGTCGGTCATGAGTACAGTTCCCGTTTCAATGGAAGATAGTTCGCATTAGCCGCAAAGCCTTCCCGCTTGTCAAGCCGCACTCGCGTATGCAAGGCGGGTTATATTCATTCATACTTCCTGCTTTCCGAACCAAGGAATCTACTGCATGCCCATGCCCCGCCCCCTATTCTTCCTAGCCTGCCTACTAGCTACTGCGTTACTTTCCGGCTGTGGCCAGAAAGGCGCTTTGTATCTGCCGGAAAAGCCGCAAGCCCCTGCATCCGAACAGCATCCGCCAGCGAAACCCTGACTATGGATTACTTCGAGTATCGTGATGGCCGGCTGTACGCGGAGGCCGTTCCAGTCGCCGACATCGCCGCCGCCGTCGGCACTCCGTGCTATATCTACTCCCGCGCCACCATTGAACGGCACTGGCGCGCCTTCGATCAGGCGTTTGGAGCGCATCCACATCTGGTGTGCTACGCAGTCAAAGCCAACAGCAATCTGGCGGTGCTGAATGTGCTGGCCCGACTCGGATCGGGGTTCGACATCGTCTCTAGCGGTGAATTAGCGCGGGTGCTGGCGGCGGGCGGCGATCCCGGCAAAATCGTGTTTTCGGGCGTGGGCAAGCGTCGCGACGAGTTGGAGCAGGCGCTACGGGCAGGCATTCGCTGTTTCAATGTCGAATCCGCAGCGGAACTGGAATTGCTGAAAAGAGTTGCGGCGGAACGCGGTCAACGCGCCCCCTTTTCGCTGCGCATCAATCCCGACGTCGACGCCAACACCCATCCTTACATCTCCACCGGACTCAAACAGAATAAATTCGGCATCGATCCCGAGCGGGCGCTGGCTCTCTATGAACAAGCCACCGTTTCGCCACATCTGGAAATCGTTGGCGTGGATTGCCATATTGGTTCGCAACTCACGCAGGTCGCGCCGTTTGTCGATGCGCTGGAGCGGGTGCTGACGCTGGTCGCGCGCCTAGAAGAAATAGGCATTCGCTTGCATCATCTCGACCTGGGCGGCGGGCTGGGCATTCGCTATCGAGACGAGGAACCGCCCTTACCCGCCGAACAGGCGGCGGCGCTCATGCAGCGCCTGCGCGGTCAACCCCATGAAATTCTGATCGAACCGGGACGAGCCATTGTGGGCAACGCCGGTATTCTGGTCACCCGGGTGGAATTATTGAAACAGGGCGATGCAAAGAGTTTTGCCGTCGTCGACGCCGCCATGAACGATCTGTTGCGACCGGCGCTCTACTCCGCCTGGCAAGCGATCATCCCGGTTGAACCACGGGCTACTGGCGAATCAAGACGTTATGATGTCGTCGGACCGATTTGCGAAACCGGCGATTTTCTCGGCAAGGATCGAGAATTGAACATCGAAGCGGGTGATTTGCTGGCGGTGCGCTCCGCTGGCGCTTACGGCTTCGCCATGAGTTCCAATTATAATTCCCGACCACGCGCTGCTGAAATCATGGTCGATGGTGAGCAGTTCCACATCGTGCGCCAACGGGAAACCATCGCCGATCTCTATGCCGGCGAATCGGTGCTGGCGTAACGACCCGTACCGGGAGGGATGAAAAATCTCGAAAAATGATTTAAAACAAACTTTTTGCCACCGAGGATAACATCATGCAAGACATCGTGCTGTTGGATTGGAATTTGGCGAGTGCGCTACGCTACCAGTCCCCCTACCTACCCAAGCCCGCGCTGCCGGTGCATGTCACGCTGACCGTCCCCAACGAGATCGTCCAGATCATCAGTAACGATCCCCTGCTGCACCAGCAAATGGTGGACGCCTGCCGGCTGCGCCTGTTGGAAGCCGTAACCAAGATCGACAAGGTGCGGGAAGAGACGGACAAGCTGATCAAAAAAGACATGGATGCATTTTTCGAGGAAAACAAGCATAAAGTCAGAATCCTGCGCATGTTGAAACAAAATGTGCCTTTGCCAGATTTTGCCGAAACCTATCAGGAGTTCTTGACCAAGTTCAACAAATTCGAAATAGACCATGCTCTGTACAACGCACAAATCGCCGCTCAGCAACAATGGGAAACCCTGGCGGAACAGCACAAGGAATATAAGAAGTATAAAAAGGATGTGGTTGTCAAGGTTGCGTTAGGCGCCACGGGACTCGGTTTAGCCGGCGCCGGCCTCGCCCTGGCGATACCCACCGGCGGCGCCAGTCTGGCCCTGGCGGTCGTCGTCACCTGGCGTTCTCTGGTAGATGGTCTTAAGGTGCTGGCCGCGCTCATCAAGGAAGCCGAGACCGTGGGCAAGGAAACCCGAAAACTGCTTGAATCGCTCAAAAATCGCTACGACAATAAAA
>JAGRHM010000653.1:3018-3267 GCA_020445005.1 Candidatus Competibacteraceae bacterium
TTCGCACCCGCGCCCACAGCCTCTCTATTCAATTGAACGAATTGCTGGTGAAACAAGATGCGCTGACCGACCTGCTGCTGGCCATGGAACTGCAAATCGAGGAATTCGCACATTACTACGGACGCAACCATAAAAACGTGCGTAAAAAGCTCGAGAAGCTTAGAAAGGCCGTCTCGCAAAAAAACACTCTCATACTCAAGGTTAAGCAAATCCTGGACAGCAACAAAATCCCGACCTTTCACCTGCGCG
>JAGRHM010000654.1 GCA_020445005.1 Candidatus Competibacteraceae bacterium
GCTATGCCCAATTGACGCTAAAGGGCCGCGTCACGTCCAAAACCGAAGCTTAACCGGCTCAATCGGTGCTGACCTTCATGGAAACGCATCTGACCGACATTACCCGCGTGATCCAACTCTCGGTCGCCCCCGCGTTCCTCCTAGTGGCAATGGGGACTTTGATCAACATCTTAGCGGCTCGGTTGGCGCGGATCGTTGATCGTCGGCGCGTGGTGCAGGAACGGCTCTGTACGCTCAGCGGCGAGGACATGGCGGAGCAGCAGGAGCGGGCGCAACTGATTCGCCGGGGCAACCTGATCTATTTCGCCATCCTGTTTGCGGTGCTGGGTGCGTTGCTGATCTGCTTAGTGGTGGCCGCTGCTTTTCTGGGCGCGTTGCTGTCCATCGAATTAGCCCAAGTCGTCGCTGGCTTGTTTGTGCTTACCATGGTTTCCATGGTGGTCGCCTGGAGTCTGTTTCTGTGGGAAGTCTACCTGGCGGTTTGGGCCGGTACGCATAACCGCCGGTAGGACCTTTTGCCCTAATGAAGAAGGGATTAAGATGATGTAAAATGTGCAAAAATCGCCACGGAAAACTTAGCGATTGGCTTGATGAAGAAGGAATTAAGATGATTAGAGTTCGCGATAGTTAACGATGGCCGAGGCCTTTCCTGGAAAACCTTTGCCTTGATGAAAAACGGATCAGTCAACACAGCCGCTCGCCTTGCGCGGGCGTTGGTCTTTTAGTGCCGCTGCAAAAATGACGACGACAGCAAGGTGCTATCCGCTTTGCCAAGCGGTTGGAGGGCGTCCCATACCGGGTATCGCGCTTGTTTGGGAGCGATACAGGATTCGTGCAAAATCACGCAGGATCGTCTAACAGCATGCATGAGAAGATTAAAATATTCTTCTGCATAAACGGTTTTTTTGCACAAACCACTCTTAAAACGACAAAACCATGCGTTCGCTTTTGCAAAAAACCGTTGCCCACTAGCACAGAATTCTCTGTAGCTATCCCGGATTAAGCTGGATCACCGAAAGGTTCGGAAGAAAGGCATAGTGTCGGGTTCTCATCCCGTAAACCAGCAGTTGCGCTTCAGCCAGGGTGCCGCGATAGCAGCCCCGATTCGGATCAAAGACATCCGCCTCTTGACCTCCACGGCGGAAACCGAGGGCATGGCCCTGCCCTGATGCGTTTTTTAATGCGATCAGCCAGTAACCGGGATTCACACCTGAAGTCATTTGATCAAACGCGACGCGATCGATGTTGTGTTGATGCGCGACGTAGCGCAATCCGAATAGATCGAAGGCGCTGTTAGAATCCTGCGCTTGTCCGTACCCCATGGCGCCCATAGCGATGGTGAGACTTTGCTGTCCACGTAGTTCAGCCGTACTGTTGACCCCATTGGGGATACTCGCTCGAATCCAGTCGAGCACCATCGCCTTACAGAGGCCACTGACCCCGCGAGGGGTCGCTTGAAAAGATCGTGTCCCACGAACAACCTGCGCATAGGTTCTGGAAGGCTGAAACGCGACGTTCGCCGAAGTTAGGTTCGTGGTTTGAAAAACCGTTCTCATGGGCGCTCTCTGACCTTTTTGAAATGAGGGTGGCGTGGAATGGCGTGAGCCTCCCGATTGATGCTGGATATAGCAGAAGGTATGCCAATTTTAAAAACAATTGTTATTCAAACAGATATAACAACGATCGCGCCCGCCATGCCCAGTCAACCGGACGCCTTCAATCCGCTGAACCGGGCCATTCCTGACCGAAGAAATCGGTTAAAAGCGTAACCTGCCAATAGGCGGTTTTGGATGTTAAAGCGTGATCAGCGGGTAGCTAAGAGGTGGGACGGCCTATGGATCAAAGGTGTGACCCTCCAATGACTCCGCTGCCGGCGAAAACAGCGTCATCCGGTCAGCGTCATTTCGAGCCGATCGGTGGTCAAGTGGGTCCGCACAGTGCGCACGATAGGATGATCCGGTCAGACCCGTGCGTTATAACAGATGCTCCCTACTTTCCAACGGTGGTTTCCGCCGCCAGGGGGAGCGAAAGCAGCACGGGCAGTCGCCTCCAACAGGCCTGATCAGGATACGTGCAAATTTTAGTAATCTCGCTCTCAGGCGGGATTCTTGAGGATCCTGAGCGTCCGTAACGTGAGCGGTGGCGGCAAGTCATCCATATCAAGCAGATAGCGCCCGAAGCGGCGGATATGCTCGCGCATGTACGGGCTCAGCCCTGCGAGAAGTTCTCGACTCAGCTTCCAGCCCTCGGCCTCCATGTCGGCGAGGATACCGGTCAGATCATGGACGTTGTGCAGCATGATGACATTGGCGACCAGGTCCATGTACTTGACCTGCTTCGCCTGCTCTACTGGATCGTCGCTCTTGAGGACCGGACCTCCGAAGCCGACCCAGTCCAGAAAATCGTTGTAGGACTCCACCTTGGTCGTCTCCGCACGGATGCTGCGGCGGAGATCAGCTTCGGAAATGTAGCGCAACAGAAACAGCGTCCGCACGACTCGTCCCAACTCGCGGAACGCACGATTTAGCTTGTTCTGGCGACTGTGGCTGCCGAGCTTACGCAGCAGCGTCGAAGGTAGAATCTTGCCGGCCTGGATGGAGAGCACGACTTGCATCATGTCCTGCCAGTGGGTCTCGATCAGCGCCCAGTCGATGGACTTGCCGAACAGCGCATCGATGTGTTGGTAGGTGCACCCCCTTTCGGGCCGGTAGAAGATCACGTCATTCCAGTTGCGCATTTGCGGGAACAGCTTGATCCCGAGAAGATAGGCCAGGGCGAAGACCGGCTCGCTCTGGCCCTGGGTGTCGGCATGTAGGATATCCGGCTCCATCTCGGATTCCTGCTCGAGTAAGGCGTCGAGGATGTAGACCGCTTCCCAGATACCGCAGGCGATAAACTTGCTGAACAACGCGATGTAGGTTGCGGAGATGTGGTGGTAGGCGATGCCGCCGAAGCCACCGTATCGGATATGGCGCTCGCCGAGCAGATTGTTCTCGCGCAGCTCCATTTGGGTGCCGTCGGCAATCACCACCTTGTCGGAACCCCAACAGGCCGGCAGCTCGAAACGCCGGTACTGGTTGATGATGTCCGCGACGGCCGCTTCGAGCTTGTTCGCATCGACGTGCTGAGCATTGATGCGGTGCAGGCTGTGTCGGTTGATGCTCTCGGGCGCGTGCCGGGCGGTCTCGCTTGCGCCAAGGTTGCAGCTGAATCCGAATACGGTGAACAGATAGCGGGGGACGGAATCGGACAGCTTCGTATCCGACCCTGAAGGCGGACCGAAGTGACGTGTGTACGGAACCCAGTGGTGGACATGCTTGAGGACATCCAGCAGGTGGCGTTCGGGCATGCGCGCATGCACCTCCTCTCGGAACACCTTCAGGTCCTCAGGCGGCGGTTTGACGCGTTGGATTTTCAAGTGTGGTGTGCCGTCGGCATCGATACTGAGCGCGCTGTTGGTCGGAAATCCCTTGTCCACCTTCTCGGCCAGTCAGTCGATCATCGGATTCTGATCATCCGTGATGATCCTTCCGACGGTGGTCCACACCCCTCACTACGGAGTCCACCTTGATGAACAAACTGCTGCAAGCCATCGCGCTGGCCAGCGAAGGCCACCGGGCGCAAACGCGAAAAGTTGATGGAACCCCCTACATTGCTCATCCCCTGGCGGTGGGGATGATTCTGCAAACGGTCACCGCAGATGAACACATCCTCATCGCCGGCGTCTTACACGACGTCCTGGAAGACACCCGGATCGATCCGCAGATCCTGCGTGAACAATTCGCGCCGGAGGTTCTCCACTACATTCAAGGCGTCACGGAAGACAAAGCCATCACCGACTGGTGAACACGGAAAGAACGTTCGATCAACCACCTCCGCACCGCACCCTATCCGGTTAAACTGATCGCGGCCGCTGATAAATATTATAACCTTTGGACGCTGTCCGAAGACGTGAAGCGCAAAGGCGACGGGATTTGGGCGGTGTTTAAATGTGGGAAAGCCGAACAAGGCTGGTACTATCAAACGCTTTATGACCTTTTTAAAGCCGAGGGTGCGCTGCAATCGCTGCCGATGATTATCGAGACGCAAACCCATCTCCAGTTTCTCTTTCATGAAGACCAAGACGGCTCTCCCAGGGCCCCTCTCTTCATCGTGCGCCCCATGAAGGCGCTTGCGGTGCGCGCCAGTGATCGTGAGCCGAGCCTCCAACGAGGCTTGATCGACACCCAAGGCCGATGAACGTCAACGCACTCCAAGGCGTCCCTATGACGGCTGTGTGGCGCTGCCCGACGGCCGGCTGGATCAACCCGATGACTTGTTATTGTGATGATGGTATAAGGGGCTGCTCCATCATCCACGAAGCGGAGGGTACGAGTACCGATGCAGCGTCTTCGTTCTCCTAATCCACCGCATCAGGACTCCCGGTGACCGAACGGTTCACCGCCCCGCGCGTTTTTCTGTTTTCGAGGCCCCGCCATGACGTCCGACCGCATTCGCCAATGGCATCGCCTGTTCGGCATTACCCTGACCGATGTGTTTCGCGCCACCCCGTGGCGGGTGGAGCTGGAAAAGGAGCTGGCCTTGCAAAGCCAACTGCTGGACGTGGTGATCATCGAGCAGGCCACCGGGGAGCCGGCGTTATCACCGCCCGGACTGGGAACTGCCCGAGGGTTTGGAGGGCTTGCGCGCCCATAACTTGCTGACCTACAAGTCCCAGCATGAAGCGCTTGGACCCCTGGGCGCTGGATGAATTGATGGGGCATTACGTGAACTACCGGAAACTCTTGAGCCGGGGTGCGCCGTTGCCGCCGGAAACCGACTTCCAACTCTACGCGGTCGCCACCCGGTTTCCGCAGGGACTGGCGGCGCAGGTCCCGCTGATCCCCACCGCGTGGCCGGGGGTGTTCGACGTGATCTGGGGCACACACCCGGTGCGCTTGATCGTTCTCAGCGCCATTGACCGTCACCCGCGCAACGCCGCCTGGGAACTGTTCAGCGTCCAGCAGGATCGGATTCGGCATGGCGCGCAGCACTATCCCTGGCGGCATACCGGCGCCCGGGAACTCTTGCAGCAATTGTATCTCGTTTACGTTTTGGAGGAACCGAGCATGGCTTATACGATGGATGAGTTTATTCGGGAAGCCCACCAGGACTTGTTACAGGGTCTGACGCCCGAGGAACGGCAGGCGTTCCTCGCTCGGCTCGACCCCGACGAACGTCTGCGCGGCTTGGGGCCGGAAGAACGCCTACGTGGTTTGGGGCCCGAGGAACGCCTGCGCGGCTTGGGGCCGGAAGAACGCCTGCGCGGCCTGGGGCCAGACGAGTTACAGCAACTGAAAGACTATTTGAAGCGTTTGAATTGAAGGCGCGCCATCGGCGGCGATGCGGATCGGTGCTTTCCTGAAAAAAGCGTTTCTGTGAAGACTGATTGGGCCATCGCCCCTTGCAGGGGATACTTCAGCAGGCACAACCGGGTCGAACGGGGGCGCCACGCGCCATCACGACCGCTGCCCCGGAACCGTCAATCCCGCCCGCTCCAGCAGCCAGCTCTCGCGCGGCAACACCACCGGCGTGGGTGCGGCGGGGTCTTTCAACGCGGCCAAAGTCGGTTCACCCGGCACCCCAATGCGACCTACCGTGCGCAGCAGATGATAAACATGACGCAGCCAGGATGACAGGCTTTGCTCCACCGGACACACCGCCTGATCGGGTTCCGGCCGCAAAGCCAGAGCGGCGTTGAGCACGGCCTGGGCGCGTTCACCCGTGACGGCGAAGCGCAGCACTTGGTTTTTGGGCGTCTCCCAGAACACATCCAGCACCCCGTCCCGGTAGGACGCCGCCGGTTGCAGCCGGGCCGCCTGGCGATGGGTCAGACCGATCACGCGCACGAGTTCGATCTGCACCGCCACCACGAGATCTTCCGCACGAATCCGCGCGATCCGCTCGGCAATCGCATCCTCGCTCAGCGGTAACGGAGGACGCGGGGCGTTTTCGCCAGCCGTCGTCGGTTGCCCGGCGGCGCGCGCCAAGGGGATCAGATCCGGCCGCGCCAGCCAGCCACAGAGCTGGGCGAGCAGTTGCGCCTGGTTGCGGACGGTGGCGGCGTTTTGGTCAGGCCGTGAGGACCAATGCCGGTGCAGCACCGCGATATGCGCTTCGCTCAGCGCGTCCGAGGTGGACAGGGGGACGCCGGCGTCTGCCCAGAGCGCCAACAACCGATGGAGCACCGTCCAACGTTGCCGCAGGGTGTGGGTGCTCACCGCGCCCGCGCCGTTGGCCCGTTGCCCGATCGGATCGTGGAGTCGCGCCGCCAAGAGCTGCTGTTGGACACGCAGTTCAGCGTGCCGGTTTTTCTCCGTTGGCGCTGTGCGCAACGCAGGGGTCACCGGCCCGCCCGTTGGGTCCAGCTTTCCATAATAGGCGGCGGTAATCCCCGGCCGGGCATGACCCAGACGGCTGGCGACGTCGCGTTGCGCCTGGCGCTGCGTGGCCGGATCGACCGGCCCGCCGCCGCGCACCGGCGAGGGTTCGCCGGTCGCCGCTTCGTACTGATCGTTCGCGTACTGATGGCGCAAGCCGTGGCTCACCAGGCCGTCTTTGCGCGTAACGCCATGCCGGGTCAGGACGTGATAACAATGCGCCAGCCATTGCTTGAGGTCATACTTGGAAGGGATCATCGACCGCCGAGTTTGCTGGGCATAGTCCTGGGCTTCCGCCAGCACCGCGCGTTGGGCGTCGGTCTCGATCGGCACGACGCGCGGCCGTCCGCCTTTCGTCCCCGCGACCACCCGCAGTTGCGTGGCGTTCACGATATCGCGCGCCGGATTCAACAGGGATGCTTCCTGAATCCGCAAGCCGAAGGCGTGTTGCAGGCGCAGCACGCGCGCCACCGCCGGATCGTCGCGGGCAATCTCGGCGATTTTCTCGTCCGGGTCTACGCCTTGGGCCGTCCAGGAATGATCGTGATCGGCCGCGGTGGTGCGCTGATAACGGGTGGGATCGTCCAGGTAGGACGCGCCCGGCCGGAGCATGGACGCTTTACCGATCCAGCCGCACA
>JAGRHM010000655.1 GCA_020445005.1 Candidatus Competibacteraceae bacterium
ACCAGCAGGCATCAATCATCACGCGCTGCCCTCGCAGCTCACGTCGTCTCAGCCATCACCAGGTAGGAGGCGTCCATTCCATTTGCCCTGCAGATCAACGTAACAATTGCAATCGCTGTTTAGCTAAACCAGCGGCTTGGGTATCCGGATAGACTTGCAGCAATTTTTGGAGGACATCGCGCGTTCGGCTGACATCGCCCTGCATCTCGTAGATATAACCCAGCTTCAGCAATGCTTCCGGCAATCGTTCGCTATTTGGATAGCGCAGTCCCAGGTTGATGAAGCTTTCCCTGGCGGCATCATAATCCTGGACAGCATAATAGGACTCGCCAAGCCAATATTGCGCCTCATTCGCCAGAGAACTGTCGGAGTACAGCTGCAGAAACTGTCGCAAGTCGCTGATGGCTTGAGAATAACGCCCCTCGCCAAATTCACGCAACGCAACGTCGAAACTCATCCGTTCCGTCTCCACAGGAGCCACTGGCGCAGGTTGAATAACTGAGGTCAGCTCACCGGCAGCAGATGAAACCGGTGCTGGCGAGCCGGTTTCATCTGCTTGCTCAATGACAGAAGTGACGTCAGGCGCTACAGGCGTTGTTGATTGCATGGGGTGGGAGGGCGCCAGCCGTTCCCTCTGTAACAATTCGACCTGATGGCGATAAAGCTCCAGTTCCCCGCGAATATGCCGCACTTCCTGCTCAAGCTGCTCGATGCGCTGCAACAACTCCAGCGTCAGCGAACTGTCAGGGGCTTGGGCTCGGGCAACGCCGAACGCCCCCACGCCGCTCAGCAAAAACGCCGCTAGCCAAGCCAATCCTGGTTTGGGCATCATGATGGATCTCGTCAGTAAACGATTTCCACACGCCGATTCAGCGCATAACTCTGCTCATTGAAGCCGCTCGCTGCCGGACGTTCCTCACCGTAACTGACGACCCGAATCTGTTGGGGAGAAACGCCCATGGCACTCATAACTTGACGCACGGCGTTAGCGCGCCGCTCACCCAGCGCGATGTTGTACTCACGGCTACCCCGTTCATCCGTATGGCCTTCGAGTTGCGTGATAATTCGCGGATTTCCCCGCAAATAATTCGCATTCGATTCAATAATCGTCTGGCTATCCGGCCGAATATTGGCGCTATCGAAATCAAAATACACGATACGATCTGCCGAAACCATGCTGCCGCCCATACCGGCCATCGCTTGTTCCGGCTGTTGTGACTGAGCTGACAACCCTGCTTGCCCATAATCCGTTGTTCCGCCACTGGAGTAACCGCCATAGGTTCCGCTGCTGGTGTCATAAGTGTCATACCCCCCCGGCGCCTGACCATAAGCATAACTGTAGGCTTCCTGGCCAGGCTGCTCCGCAGCGCCTGACTGTGGCATATCCTGCGGAACCGGATCCATGTTTTCACCGGTTGAGGCGCAACTGGCAAGCAGCGCCAGTGAGGCGGCGGCCATCAAAATGCGGATACTATCTTTCATCGCGGTTCTCCCCATTAAAAGTCAACGTTCAAATCAACGACCGTAGGGCGCCCAAGCCGGGTCGCGCGCTCGGCCACGGAGGGCTAAATTCTGCTGAATGGTTCCATCCACCGATACCGCAGCCAATCGTTGGCCATCGGAATAGACAATCATTTTGCCATTCGGCGCAAAACTGGGCGATTCGGCATTTCCACTAGAGGTCAGGGCGCGAAACTGACGAGTTTGCAGATCCAGCACCGCAATATGAAAGCGGCCACCGCGCCGGTGCATCATCGCCAGATAGCGACCATCTGGCGAGACTGCCGGGCGGGCGTTATAGTCACCCTCGAAAGTCAATCGCTGCGCTGCGCCGCCCCCTGCTCCAACCCGGTACAGCTGTGGCGAACCACCCCGGTCCGAGGTAAATACGATGCTGCCATCCGGCAACCAGACCGGTTCAGTATCAATCGCGCCGTTGCTGGTCAATCGAACCGGCGACCGGCTCGCTAAATCGAGCGCATAGATTTCCGGATTCCCATCCTTGGACAAGGTAAAAGCCAGGCGTTGGCCGTTCGGCGACCAAGCCGGAGCGCCATTGATGCCCGGCGCCACGGAAACCACTCGTCGCGCACCGCTATAAACATCCTGAACGACAATTTGCGACCGGCGACCCTCGAAGGAGACATAGGCCAACTTGGAGCCATCCGGCGACCAGGCGGGCGACA
>JAGRHM010000656.1 GCA_020445005.1 Candidatus Competibacteraceae bacterium
CGATGGGAATCCGGGTCGGTGGCGGCGTGGGCTGCTGGTTGGCACAGGCAGCCAGTATGAGCGTCGTTAAAACAATCGAGAATCCGCGCAATCGTAGTCGCATCGGCGCTTTCCCCCTGGTTGCGTTATTAAGTGAAAATCTTGCGGAACCCCGCAAGGCGTTAACAGGCGCTGTCGTCGGTCAACCCTTGGTCTATCGGGACAGCACACCGGAAAAACTGAGCGTCCATCGCCCCTCCCCGTCAGGCGGACCCAACAGGTTCATCGCCTGGCGAAGCGCACGATTTTCCGTATCTCGAATCGCTGCCTGACCGTTAAACCGGTACCGGCCATCAGGTTGCAGGCTGAAATTCCCCTCCAGCATCAGCGGACCGTTATTGTCCTTGACAACCCCCTGAACACCCTCCGAGTCAGCCGAATTCACCCGAGCTGTGAAATCGCCCAGCATCAGTGGCTGACCCAAAGTGAGTCTTAAGTCCATCATGCGAATCATACCAGATGCACTTAAGGGCTGTCCGTCCGAGTTCAAACGGAAATCCAGCAGATCAAATTCCACAACTCCCTGTAAGGGTAGTTTAGGTTGTCGGGCTAAAACAGCGAATTCGGTAAGAAGCAGTCGGCCCATCAGCTTTTGCAAACGGATGTGCTGGCTAGCATCGACTGCTGCGTTTCCTGAAAACCGTATTTCAGGATCGTCGACATTCAGGTGAAATTCCAGCCATCCGGTGAATAAAGCCAGCGGTCGCCAAGCCCATTGTAGCCGATCAAGGCGGACACTGCGCCAGGCTACGCCCTGTGCAGAGCCGTCGATGGCCGCGCCTTCGACGGTTTGCACGCTGAAACCCGGCAGTTGTTTGGCAAATTGCTCCGTCACCACGCTGGCCGGTGCTTGCAGAGCCAGAAACAGTAGATAGGCCAGTAGCCCCGGCAGACCATAGCCTAAAATGCGGGTCACGGTTGTGGCCCTTGCAGAATGACTCGGGCGTTCACTCGTCCTGGAGCTGCAGCGCGATCCACACTAAGGTTGATGAGCGTGATGCGGTGTTCATGCTCCAGCGCGCTGAGCCAGGGGAGCAGTTTGTCAAACTCAACTGCATCCAGGCGGGCGTTCAGTTTGTCATCGCTTTGTGGAGTGATCTGCTTTAAGGCAGCGCCCAATCCAGCGGCGCGCGCGGTCTGATCCACCCGGGTCAACAGCGAGCGACCATCGGCCGGGGATTGCGCAGCGCCGGTGTTGTTGCTCAGACGCTGGATTTCCCGGGCAGCCTGACGCATCCAGGCAAGGTCAGCGCGTTGTTCGGCGACTCGTTGCTGGAGTCGGCGATGGCTGGATTGAAACGGCTCCCAAATCAGCACAGAACCCAGGATGAGCAACGCCAGCACGGCACCGCCGCCGACCAGCCATTGCTCCCGGACGCCAAGATGATCCCACCATGCTTTCATGAGGCCGCCTTTTTTAGCGTGACCCGGCTTTCCAGCCGTCCCTCGCGCTGGGTGGTGCGCATTTCCGCCTGGATGCCGGGTTGCTGTTCAAGTCGTTGCCGGAGCTGATCCAGAGTCGCCGGATTACCACCCTCGAGCGCCAGATCCAGTTGGCCCTCGCGGTAGCTGAGACTCCGCAAGGCGATATCGGGAAAATCGGCAAGTGGTTGTCCACCCTGGTAGAGCAACTCAAGAAACGCGCCGCTGCGCTGATCAGTTGGGGTTAATTCGTCCAGGCGGGTTTCCAGTTGCACTTTAGGATTGACAATGCGGGTCGCGCCGGGCACAGCGATTTTATACACTTCCTCCATTTGAACCCCGAGAGCGACTTGTTCCCGCCGCAACTGCTGATGTTCGTAAACCAGGGCGGTCCCTTGCAGCAACAGCCACACGCCGGCCAGGATCGCCGCCGCCCGCCAAGGCCGCAGCCGCCGTTTCCATTGCGTTTGCCGGCTGTAGGGACCTTGCAGCAAATTCAATATCGTTGCTGGCTGATAACCGGCCATGAAGAGTTGCAGCGGTTCGCCAAGCCCCTCTTCCACTTGCCAGGTTATGCTGCTCGCGATGCGTTCTGGTGGCGGACTGCCCCAGATTCGCAGACGTTGGGGTTGGGCATCGCCCGCTTCGGCAAGAGCCTGTTCCAGGAACAAGTTGAGCGATTCCCGCTCCAGCGCAAATCCTGCCCAGCAACCGGTGCGCACGACAGCGCGTCCGTTTTCCACAAGTACGCTCCAATCCCCTTCCTGCCAGGGTAAGAGCAAAGCATCCGGGATCACCGCCGTCGGAGCGAGTCCAGCCTGGGCGCAGGTTTCCAGCCAGTCGCGCAGCACGACATGGTCAAGCGTCGCAACCGGCAGGCGATTGCCGTCCGGTGTGTGGGCCATCGCGAAGTGCAAGGTCTCGATATCATCAATTAACTGGTCTTCCAAAGCATAAGGGACGGCGCGCGCCCATAGCGCGCGGTTACGTGCAGGTAGAGGAATCTGGTGCAGCGTAACGGTTTCGCTGGGCGCGACCAGGATGAGACGCGCGTTACCTGATTGATTCGCCAGTTCAGGTAATGGCCCGCGTTGCACGATGTTATCGGGACACAACCATTCGCCTTGTGCAGCAGGGAGGATACGGAAAAATAACCGGGGAATAGGCACAGATCTCAATCCTGGTAGCCAAAGCTGCGTCGCAGGATGCGAGCGCCTTGATCGTCACGAACAATAACACTGGATAAAAACGCATGACCATCGCCAACCCGCGCGTCGGCGCGCAGTAGAAAATACTGACTACTAACGCTTAGCAGCGATTTTAATTCCGCATTGAGGGTTATTTTCGCCGCATTCAGAAATTCATCAACATTTTCATAACCATCGGTGGGTCGATCTTGAAGCAAACGCTCCATTTCGGCAGGTTCCAATCCGTCGCTTAAAGCGGCCAAAACCTCTGCCGGCGCGGTGTTGATATTCAATGCAGTACCCGGCGGTAGCGCACACACCAGCGGCGCCAGTTTGTTATATGTTTCCTGATCCATACCCTTGATCAGGCGCAGTTCGGAAATGCTGATGACGGGCTGATTTCCAGCCAGGTAAGGCGGATTCAGAATCGTATAATCGCTATCCTCAGCGCCGTCGGGAAACAGCGGATCGGGGTCGGGATCAACCCAGTCGGCTATCGCTTGCGCCAGTTCGGGTTTCAGCTCCAGAAGCGTTAACAGGCGTTGCAGGGTTTGCAGTTGTGCTTGATCGAGGCCGGCTTTAGCAGATGGGGGACGGTTGCGATCCCTGGAGGCAAGGGCATTGGATTGATCTGCTGAAGAATCATCCGGATTCTCCTCGGGTTCCTCATCACTGTTTGCGGAGATTTCCAGATTATCATCCGGATCGTCTGGTGATCCGACTAACGCAGGCCGCCATAGATTATTGAGATTGAAGCAGCCCTGCAAATCACGGATTTTTGCCGAAAGACGCCCGCCCTCGACGGGTAGCGCTGGCGGCAGGTGAGCCCATTCCTCGTCGGGGTGATCGGTCTGGTTTTTTTGCCCATCCCGGATCAGGATCAGTTTAGCCCACTGTTCAAGACCCAGTGCATACAAGCGGGCCTGTTGCTGATGCTGGAGAACAGTGCTGCGGCGAATCGCGATCTGTTGCAGGGTGGCGAGACTGGTCGCAGTCAGACTGGCCAGAAAGACGATCAGTAACACCGTGATCAAGGCAACGCCGCCTTGGCGAGGAACAACAGCGTTAGCCGGGCAAGGGCAACAGGCGGGTAATGGCACCCCAGTCCTCCAGAGTCAAGGTGATTTCCACCGCGCGCGGCAGCATATTGAGGTCAGGCGGCAGACTGTCATCGGCGGCGCTGCTGGCCGGCGGCGGCCAGGCGTTTTGCCAGGCGCCGCTTTGATCCAGAAAGCGCGCCCGGAATGCGCTGACCTGGTCCAGCAGCAGCGTTTCCCGGGGTTCCAGGGCCCCGCCCCGATCCAGCACGGTCCAATACAATCGCCACAGTCGCCCCTCCCGCAACCGATAAGCGATTCGCTGCAAACTGGCGCGCGGCTGACCCAGAGGATTATCCCAGCCGGCGCGGGTCAAAATCAGCGCGTCGTTGAGCAACTCTCCACCCCGCAGCGCCGGTTGCGGTTCGCCATATTCATCCCGGACGCCACGCGGCAGGGCTTGCTCAATGTCCTGTTCCAGGCGGAAAACCGCCAGTTGCACTGCCGCCAGCCGACGATTCTCCTCCTCGACAGCGGCACGCGTGAACAGAACGCTGCGCAGGCCACTGTAGGCCGCCGTCGCCATGATCGCGAATACCGCCAGGGCGACCAGCAATTCCAACAGAGTAAAGCCGCAGAATCGATGTCGACTCCCCTTTCCCACAAGCGGGAGAGGAGTTGGGGGAAAGGGGTCATTTTTCATCGCGGCGTCGTTGAGGGGCGTCCCTTGGGCGGGGAGCTTCTGGGGGATTGATCTTCAGGAGTTGGGTTCCCTGCTGCAGGATCAGGATTGGATTGATCCCCGGTAGGCAGCTCAGGAGGCTTGGCCTTGAAGGCGGTCAATACACTCAATGCTGAAGCATTTTCGGCGCTGCGCACCGTAACTTCGAGTCGGCGCAGATCAGGGTCATCGGTTTTCGCAAAGCGCGCTTCCCAGCGCCAGGCGCGATTGGCCAGCTCGGCGTTGCCTTGTTGAGAGCCTTCTTCGGGCCAGGGTTCAGGATCAAGTAACAATTCGTTGACTTTATTAAGGGCTACCCAACCGGCGAAGGTTTGATCGCGCAAATAAGCGGTGCTGGCGATGCTTTGCGTCGCAGCGTTGATAATGGCTCCCATGGCGATCGCCAGCACCGCTAGAGCAACTAGCACTTCCAGCAGCGTAAAGCCGGTCGCGCGTTTCACCGCACGGTTTCCTGCAGGGTCAACCGCCCCATGGCATCGCTGGCCACTCGATACAACGGCGCGTCGAGCGACGGATCATCGGCTAGGCTGAACACGGCGACAAACTCGGTCGCCTCGCCGCTATTCAATAGCAGCACCTGGGGAAAATCCGTCCTTTCCAGTCGGACCGGGCGATCCTCAACCCATAACCCCAGTACAATATCTTCGGGTAATGCATGGCGGATCAGGCTATTCGTCGCATCAAGGGAGCGCCAGGAACCTTGCTCGTCAAGACCTAAAATGGCGTAACCCTGCTTATCAAACTGAATGCCGCGTACCTCTCCGGTGAGTATCGCTTCCTGCTGATGTAACTCCACCAGCGCCGCCAACCGGCGTCCTTCCTCAGCCAACCGATCCCGTGGACCGCCGCCGATCGACAGCACCGCCAAGCTGCTGAGAATGCCGATGAGCACCATCACCACCATGATTTCCAGCAAGGTAAAACCGCGAAGCATCATGAACTGAAACCTGCAACCTTTCTTTACTCATCCAGATTCCAGTTGCCAATATCCGCATCTACGCCCTCGCCACCGGGTTGACCGTCAGCGCCCAGCGAATAGAT
>JAGRHM010000657.1 GCA_020445005.1 Candidatus Competibacteraceae bacterium
CGTTGCGCAATCTGGATGGCGCCACCGTCGAGCAATTGCAGCAATGGCAGCAAAAAGTATCCAGCAATCCCGATGATCCCCAGGCGCTGAGTGAACTGCTGAATCTGGTTAAAGCACTGTTGCGCGGCAAACCGGAACTGACGCTGGACACCGAGGCGAAGCTGACCCAGGGAGACTGGCGAGGTCAGTTGACCTTGAATTTCCAGGATTTCGGCGACATGAGCGCCTTGCAGGATCCAACCGGTTTACTGGCCGCTTTGGAAAAAGGGCTGGCGGAGGTGGTCGCTTCCAGGGCGCTGGTCGAAACCGTGTTAACCGATACGATCAGTGGAGAATTGCTGGCCCAAGCCGAAGGGCAGGATCAGCCAGTGACTGAAGAGTCTGCGCAAAGCATGGCGGCGATGCAGGCGAGCCAGCAACTTCAGGAGCTGATTACGTCCGGTTTCATTCGGCTGGAGGGCGATCACTATAAAACGACCGCACGTTTTGAAGGGGGCAAACTGTTCGTAAACGGTCAGGAAATTCCACTCATGCCGCCGACGAGTCTGGACGGCGACATACCTGGGAATGATTTGCCTGGAGAACCCGCGCGACCCTAGGTCCAACGCATCCCAGAGCAACGCCCTGGGAATCTTACGGTCCAGTTTGCTTGCTCACCCTGAGCGCATTGCTTGTCCAACGGTTTGTCAACGGGATAGCGATCGCGCGCTTCATAAAGCGCCCCGCTTGAGTGCCTGATGCATTTGCTGGAAATATTGACTATGTTTTATGAAAAATGCGCTCGGTTTGTAACTCATCCAAATCCTGCGCTCATCATAAAACCTGTCACCACCCGAGGACTGACCGGCATGAGCATCGTGACCGATCTGTTAGCCAAGCCCGGCGTTATCGCCGCCGGCGAGTACGCCTACCGAGGCGATCGTTTTTCCTATCGGGGCGCTCTAAGCGAGGAGCATGCCCGCATGGCGTCCATCATGTGCCGCGCTACGACGATGGGCGCGAACATGGAAGGCCGGATGCTGGAAGTTTTCCAGCCACGCAGTGGACTATTTCCCCCGCGCGGCTGGGTGGTGCATGGACCAGAGTACACCGTTTGTGTAATGGCCAATGTGTTTTGCATGCTCGATAACGCCAAGGGTTCAATTAATGGCACGATCGATTTCATGACCCAGGCTTTGGCCAAGGTGTCTTCCGATCTGATCTGAACCCGGCTCATAAAACCAAACTCACCGAAGAGCGAGAGGAGAAATCACTGATGGCAACCCTGGATGAATTGATGGAGTTACCCGGCGCAATGGCGGCGTTCGAGTTCCGCGGCAGCGGTGAGCTGTTGGAGCAACGCATCGCCTATCCCGAGCGGATCAATGAATCGACGCTGGATCTGCTTGCCCACATGTGCGCGGCCAACATGAGCATCGCCACCATGCAGGCGCGGGGCTGGGAAAAAGTTACCCACATGAAAGGGTTTTACCCAATCCAGGAATTTACGCTAGTCGGCTTCGACTGGTCGGTCGTCGTGAGCGGCCTGGATCGGGAGCGATTCAAGGATCGAGGCAAAGCCAGTTTGCCGCCTTTTACTGGCGTCGTTCTGGCGAATGAAAAGGCCGACTACGAAGCAGCCTTCTTTACCATGGAAAAACCGGAGCCGGCGCCATGAGCATGATCCGGCGTATTCTGGCCCTGGATGGGGTGAATGTCGTCTGCCACTTCCGCGATGATGGTTACCTGCTTGAAGGCTATGGACTCATGGCGCGGGATGACATGGCGCGGCTGGCGCAGTTCGCGCATGACTATCGGCGTATGGCGCAGGGCAATGCGGATCAACTGGCGATGTTCACCGGCATGCGCGGTTGGACGCCGCCACACGGCTGGATTCTGCGCGGCGTCGCTCAATCCGTGTGCAGCGTCGGCAACCTGGTGTGTCTGGTAGATAATCACGAAGCTCTGCTGAATGAAATCATGCTGGAGCTGCGCGAGGTTTCGCATTGGTAGTGATGGAATTAGCGACTGATCCCACCCTCTAACTTCAAGAAGAATTTTTGTATCTGTTGCATCCAAAAAAATTGGATGTGGCTACTTTAATACTTTGTTGGTATGATGATACGACACGTGGTATGCCACTTTCGAGCATTGGATTAGTCGTCTCCATGTCTAAGCAAATTATTCTTCCAGTCTGGTTTTGCCTGGTATTAGGCGCTTGTGCGCTTAACATCCCGGTTGAAGCGCAAATCACCGATGGCCAAACGCTGGCGAAACTACCTCCAGTCGCCAGCGTTGTGAACGAACCGGTGGTCGCCGGTTTGCATTCAGGCCCGCCGTCGCCAGACGGCAGTGACGATTTGGAACCCGAATTGAATGAGGGAACGGCGTTTGCTGCATCCGAATTCGTGGGTCCACCGCCGTTACCGCCCTGTCCAGGAAGCGCCCTGGGCGTAAAAGACGAAATCGCTGCACAGATTTGCCAGCGCATACGCACAGAGCCGTTGCCGGATCGGCTAACCATCGACCAGCGCGTGTTGCGCACCCTCGACGCCATGCTGCCTTTCTACGCGGGGCGAGGTTACCAGCCGGCTTGGCTAGATGCTAATGGCAAACCCCTGCCTGCGGCGACTGCATTGATCGAAGCGCTGGGCGAAGCGGAACGCGACGGCTTGCGGTCCAGCGACTATCAACGCACCGACTTGCAAAAGCGCATTACATCGCTCCAGCAACATAACGACGCACTGGACATCACCCAGCTGACCGATTTCGATCTGCTGTTTACCGATGCTTTTCTAAGCTATGGCTCCCATTTGTTGTCAGGCCGATTGTCGCCGCGCGCCGTGGATCGTGACTGGGAGATCAAACCCCGCTCCCGGGATTTAGCGACCGTGTTACAGCAAGCATTGGCCAGGGACTCTATTATTAAATCTCTCAGAGTATTGGCGCCCCAGGCCAAAGGCTATATCCAGTTACGCGACAGACTCCACAAGTATCGACGCATTGAACAAGCGGGTGGCTGGCCCACTGTATCGGGCAATGCCTCGACAAAGACGTTGCGGGCGCGCTTGGAAGCGGGTGGCGATCTAATTGGATCCGGCGAGACGGTGGCCGATGCGCTGCGCCGTTTTCAGAGGCGGCATGGTCTGGCTGAGACGGGAACCGTTAATGCCGCAACCAGGGCCGCCTTGAATGTGCCGGTCTCCGAACGCATTCGGCAAATTGAACTGAACTTGGAACGTTGGCGCTGGCTACCGGATGACTTTGGCGCACGCCACATTCTGGTCAATATCCCCAGCTACAAAATGCAGGTTTTTGAGGACGGCAAGGTCGTGCTGGAGTCAAAAGCGGTGGTCGGCAGGGAGGAGCGGCAAACCCCCACTTTCACCGCCAACATGGAGTATCTGGTGATGAGTCCGAAATGGTATGTGCCGCGCTCGATTGCGGTGCGGGACAAACTGCCGCAACTCCAGCGTAATCCCCATGCCCTCAAGGGGCAACAGATTCGTATTTATAACAGTGCTGGTAAGGAGATTAATCCAGCCTCAGTCAACTGGAGCGCGGTCAGCGCTAAGAACTTCAACTATTACTTGCGCCAGGACGCCGGTCCACGCAATGCATTGGGCGGGATCAAGTTCATGTTCCCGAATCGCCATAGCGTCTATTTGCACGATACGCCATCGCGTGAATTGTTCAGCCGTAATCAACGCACCTACAGCTCCGGCTGCATTCGGATCTCCAAGCCGGTGGAACTGGCTGAGTATTTGTTGAAACACGACCCAAAATGGAATAAGGACTCTATCAAGTCGGCATCCACCAGCGGCAAACAGCGGGTGGTCCACTTGCCGGAGGAGGTGCCAGTGTATTTGCTGTACTGGACTGCCTGGGTGGATGAAGAGGGTTTTCTGAATTTCCGCGACGACATCTACAAGCGCGATAAACCTTTGGTGCGTGCGCTCTATCAGAACGATAAAGGGCGCAAAGGGGCTTGATCAGTGGTCAATGGTCAGTGGTCGGCCAGCTCCTGAGTTAGCCGCCAGCAATCTGTAGGTCGGGCACAGGACGCGCCCGACGTGAGTCTTCCTGTCGGGCAACACTGCCCTTTTGCCCGACCTACGGTGTAGGTTCCACAAAAATCCTCGAAGA
>JAGRHM010000658.1 GCA_020445005.1 Candidatus Competibacteraceae bacterium
GCGTCATCACCAACCACAACAAGTTTGATCATAACGAATTCAAGGCTCTCCGTTCGACCGCTAAGAACCAGGGGATCAGCCTCTTGCCGGGGGTGGAGTTATCCGTCAACGATGGGGCTAATGGAATCCACACCCTCATCGTGTTTTCGGATCAATGGCTGGCCAATGGCGGAAACCACATCAATCCCTTTCTGACCGTCGCTTTCGAGGGCAAAACCCCACAGCAATATGAAAATAAAAATGGGCGTAGCTCGCTCCCGCTCATCGACACGATTCGCAAGTTGGAAGGCTACCATAAAGATTTCTTTCTGGTATTTGCCCATGTCGAACAAAGCAGCGGGTTGTGGGTGGAACTTGACGGAGGTCGCCTTGAAGAACTCGGGCAAAACGAATTCTTCCGCCGTCGCACGCTGGGTTTTCAAAAAGTCCGCACCCATGACGGCACTGGGAAAGACCGGCCCTGCCGTACTAAGGTGCAGGCGTGGTTTAAAGACGCCTACCCGGCGGAAGTCGAAGGCAGCGATCCGAAGGCGATTGGCGAAATTGGTAAGGGCAAGCTGTGTTACCTGAAACTTGGAGAATTGTCCTTCGAGGCGGTGAAGTTCGCGCTGTTCGATCATAGCCGCCGAGTCCGTCCATCTCTTCCTGAGGCGAGGAATTCGGCGATTGTCAGCCGAATCCGCTTTGCAGGCGGCGTGTTGGAGGGCAGCATCATTCCCTTTTCGTCCTCCTTGAACTGCCTCATCGGGCCACGGGGCAACGGAAAGTCCGCCGTGATCGAGTGCCTGCGCCACGCCCTAGGTTTCAGGGAGGTCTCAGACGAGAAATACAAGGCCGGCTTGGTGGAGCGCATGCTTTCCCCGGCCGGAAAGGTGATCGTCGAGGCGGTGGACGAGCATGGTCGGAATATCCGCATCGAACGGGAGCGATCCGGACAGCCGTCCGTCTTTCTCGACGGCGCTTACCGCGATATATTACCCGGCTCGATACTGAAGGATATTCTCTATTTTGGCCAAAAGGATCTCTCCACCCGATCCGAATCATTCGACGAGAGCTTTCTCGACAAGTTGCTCGCTGATCGGCTCGATCCCAAACCCCAAGAGGAAGGCCGCCTGTTGGAATCGGTCCGGCAGGCCGCCCGTCAGCTCAAGGAAACGCTCGAAGCCTCCGAAAAGATCGCAGCCTTTCAGAAAGAGAAGAACGAGTTAGAAGTGCAACTCCAGATTTTCACCGACAAGGGGGTTGACAAGAAGCTTGAAGAGATGACGCTCTTTGATACGGACCGCCAAGCGATCCTTGGCTGGCAGGAAGAACTGAAGCAACTAGCTACTGGCATCAAAGAGGTAACGGACTGGGACGAAGCGAACAGAGCTTTCCCTTCCCTGCGCTCTAAGCGCACGGAGTTCCTGCGCGAGGACCTCGCGCAAGCGAAAGCCAAGTCGGACGAAGCCAAACAATCCGCCGAGGCTTGCCTGACCGGTCTGCGGGATGTATTCACACTTGTCACTGAGGCGACGAAAAAGCTCACACCGGTTCAGGATGAAATGAAGACCGAGGTTGCAGCTTTGCAAAAATCTCTGAACGAGCCCCAACTCGATCTGGAAGTATTTCGCAAGAAGAAGGCCCGTCTTGAGCAACTGAAGAAACTGCTCGATGCTGGGACTCAACGGGCGAAAACCGAACAAGCGGCTCGTGACCTGCTGGGAGCCGCAGTCAATAATCTCCATGAGTTCTGGCGGGAGCGTTTCCAGGAGCGCGAAACCGAAGTCCGCTGCTTGGAGCAAGCGTTGCCAGAGGAAATCCGCATTCGCACCGATTTCAAAGGGAAGCGGAAGGCTTTTGAGGAATTCCTGCGGGCCGCCATGAAGGGAAGCGGCTTGCAGGGAGCCTCCTACGAGACGTTGCAGGAGGTCTTCATCGACGGGCGCGAACTTTACCAGGCACGCGCGGAACTGGAAAAACACCTCTCGGAGACTGCTGCGACCAAGGTCAAAGCTGCGTTGCTCGACCATTTGGCGGATTTCCTGACATTTCGCACCCCGGATGTGACGGAAATCCTCTACCAAGGCAAATCGCTCGGAGAATATTCCCTCGGCCAACGGGCGACCGTGATCCTTCATATCCTCATGCATCTCTGCCGCTACCCAGTCATTCTCATCGATCAGCCGGAGGACGATCTCGATAACGAAACCCTCTACAGCCACTTCATCTACCAGCTTCTGGATGGCAAGGAACGCACGCAGTTCATCTTTGCCACGCACAATCCGAATATACCGGTTCTCGGCGATGCCGAGCAGACGATCGTCTGCCGCAAGGAAGGGGAGCATTTTTCCTTTGAACACGGCAGCATCGATAACAAACGCATCCAGGATCGAATCGTCACGGTCATGGAAGGCGGTGAGGATGCCTTCCGCCGCAGAAAAGAGATTTACCAGCTATGGAAGAGTTCGAACTGAGAAGCCAAATCCTCCTGGGCGAGGACAGCACCCGGCAATTCAAACGCGAACCTTCCGCCGATGCGAAGATGGCGGGGGAAATCGTCGCCTTCGCCAATAGTGGCGGGGGTCGTATTTTCGTCGGAGTCGAGAAGGGAGGCGACATTCACGGAATGAACGGCGCCGAGGCCGAGAAGGTCGGCGAGGACATGGCCAAGATTGCGTGGGACTCGGTGCGTCCGCCGTTTTCCATCCTTACCCAATCCGTAGCCACCAGTGATGGGATTGTGGTCGTGGTCAAAATTCCCGATGGCGCATCCAAACCCTATTGCGACAACAAGGGGGTTTACTGGGTGAAAAACGGGCCGGACAAACGGCGGGTGCAAAGCCCGGAGGAACTCGCACGACTGTTTCAGTTGGGCGAGAAGCTGTACGCCGAAAACCAACCGGTCGCCGTTTCGACCCTCGAGGACTTCGACCGCGACCGCTTCACTCGCTTCTACGAGGCCAAATATTCCGAATCCGCGCCGGATCCAAGCATCGACAGTGGCGCCTACCTGATGACCCTCGAAAATCTCGAACTCGTCGTGGGAAACCGCGTCACCGTCGCTGGCCTGCTACTCTTCGGAAAGCGTTTGCCAGTACTGCTGCCGGAAATGAAGGTTGATACGGTATGGTTCAAAGGTTCCGAGAAATCATCGGACGAGTGGTGGGACCAGCGCATCATCACTGGCACGCTCCCCGAGCAATATGATGGCGGAATGAGCTTCTTGAAACGCTGGAACTCCCGTGTTCAGGGTGAAGGTTCTTTCAATCAAGCAGGCCGCCCAGAAGTTCCCGAGACCGTGTTCGAGGAGCTTCTGATCAACGCGCTAATCCACCGGGATTACTTCATCAAGGATTCGATCAAGGTGTTCATCTTCGATGATCGTATCGAGATACGCAGTCCCGGCAAATTGCCAAACAGCCTCACCGTGGAACAAATTCGCCGCGGACTTCGACGGAGTCGGAATGTGCTACTCGCTTCTTTTGCACCCGATTTACTGAACTACCGTGGAATTGGCAGTGGAGTGTTGCGCGCTTTGAAAAGCTGGCCGTCCATCTCATGGCTCAACGATACGGAAGGAGAGGAGGTTGTGGCGAAGATTCATCTCACTCAGCCATCGACATGAGGGGACTGGTTAAACCGGGCGGCCTACTGGCGATTTTCTCGCCTTACAGTTGGTTGGAGGCGTTCACCCCGCCGGGGGGCCTGGCTGGGCGGTTATGAACAGAATGGACAGGCAATAACCAGCGCGGCGGCGCTCGGCGCGTTTTTAACCGCAGAAGGTTTCGAGTTGTTGCGTGAAGCCGAGATTCCTTTGGTTATTCGCGAACATGCACGCAAATATCAATACATTGTGACCCACGCGACTTTGTGGCAACGGGTCTGCGACTAAATTTTCACCTGGCTATGCTGGTGGGTCGACTTTGGTTGCTTATCGGCAACTGACCCGCCAAGCGTCCAAATCCGGTCGTTTCTTGAGCCAATCGAAATTCATGGCATTGGCTTGCGGACAAAAAACGTCCGGACTACCCCGATACTCGACCCCGAAAACCGCTTTGCCTGCCGCGATGAACGGGATGAGCCGGTCGCACTCATTGTATTCAAAACATTCTTCATTGAGCGCCCAGTCGAAGTCCTCGAGCAAATCGCGCACTTGTTCCAAATCGTTCTTCAGGCCGATGGAAAGTCCACGAATATGCGCAGCACTGGCCAGCCAGCGGTTATAGGCGATCTGATCCTGATCGCTTAAATTGAAGCCGGTGTTGTTGCTGTAACCGTCAACATTATCAGGCTCGACGCCGTCGCAACCCTTGCTGACAGCCAGATCCAAGCGGGCTTCCATAATGGGGGCGAGGCTGTCGAGGTTGCTGATATCCAGCCATTTTTCTCCAGGCCAGCCATCCAGCGTCCGGCCTAAGACCTCACTGGGAAAAAGGTGAGCGTCCGGACGCCAGTCCTCATGACTACCCGCGCTGAAATAGCAGATCACGACACGGTTTGCAGCGTGTAGTTCGTCAATCGTTGACTGTGGCGTATCAAACAAGTCGATGTCGTACATCTCGACATCGAAACTTGTGTCAATAGACCCGGTGAGTTGCCATTGCCAGCGAACGCCGGGGCGGGGTTTCCACCAATCGCTGGCGAGTGGAGGCGGTGGGGGGGGCGTTTCCGCAGCGTAGGCAATAACAAGAGCATCCAGAGCGCTACTAGGCGAGTGGGTATCGGTTCGGTAACGCACCCGCGCTCGATTTTTACGATCGACAGCGCAACCAGGCGTTTCGATAGTCAGACTGATTCGCGTCCATTGACCACTGGCTGCGGATGTATTGTCACCCAGGGTCACCCAGTCGTTGGTGCAGAAATTGTAGATTTGCCAGTACCAGCGCTGTTCCGCTCGGGAGGGGCCACGATAATTGGCTTCAAGGGTGACTGTGCTGAGTGAATCGAGAGGTAATGTTGTGGGTAATTGAAAGATGAAGGCGCCAGCATACTGGCGGGCGGGCGTGAATTCGATGTAAGCGTTTGGATCATCCTGAGCAGCAGATTGCTCCCACTGAGCGAGAACCGCGAGGGGGTTACGGCTGTGTTGACCACGCAGACTGCGCAGGCGGGCAGGCCCGGTTTCTACGGTAGTCATGATCTGGCTTTCTGACGCAGTCGTGGCATTAAAGGTCCACGTTTGGGCAAAAACACTTTGCGTAACAAGGGTCAAGCCTGAACATGCCAGCAGCACGGCATTGTAGCTAAATTCGGTCAATCGTTTCATGCCTGGCCTTTTCCTAAATTCTTCGCTCAAAGGGAATCAGCGCCCGACTGGTTAACCGGTAAAGCTGAGCCGGCCGATGTGCGCCGGTGCGGAATCGGCCAGGGACGGCTTCAATAATATCCTGCTCCATGATCTTATGGCGGAATGAAGCCTTGTCGAGAATAGCGCCCTGGGTCTGTTGATAAATGCAATGTAAATCATTCAGGGTAAATTCTTCCGGCAGGAGGAAAGCGGGCAGTGAGGAATAAGTAGCTTTGCTCCGAAGTCGCTCCACCGCTTTAGCGACAATCTGGTCATGGTCGAAGGGCAACTCCGACAGAATGTCTACCGGAAAGGTTTCGGCGGCCCGGCTACGATCCAGAAGGGCAGCCGGAACCAATGCGTAGTAAGCGACGCTCACCGACCAACCCCGGGGATCGCGCTGCTTGCCGGAAAAGGTGTAAAGCTGCTCCAGATAGGGCGCGTCAAAACCAATCTTGTCGCGAATCACTCGCCGCGCCGCATCCTCGGCATCGCCATCTTCCTGAACATGCACGAACCCGCCGGGCAACGCGAGTTCACCTTGAAAAGGCGGCTCCTTGCGCCGCGCCAGAATCAGGCATAGGCGCTCGTCCAGGATAGTAAACAACGCGGTGTCAACCATCACCAGCGGTCTGGGAAAACCCTCTTCTTTTAGCATTTTTCCTAGCGTCTTCTGCTTGCATGTTATTAATAAATAACATCATACCAGATCATAATCTTTGATGCCGCACAATTTCTTCTGCACCCTCAATAACGAGGATCGCAGCAATGACCTTGAGGTCGATTTGAACCTTTCAGGCGTCAGGATTTCCCTAACTGTTCAAGTGCATGTTTAAAGCCCTGTGAATTGATTACCCCGAAAATTATGCTTTATCGAATTCTTTATCATAAAAATCATACATTTTTATTGACGCCACTGCTAATGTGGCTGCTCCTGCTGTTGATGACAGGCGCGAGTGCGGTATGGGCGCAAGACGCTCTGACCCTGTCGCCATTAAGCGCGGATCCAGAGAAGGCGATCGAACGACGGAATACCCTGCGTCAAACCCTGGCTGAGCAGCAGGCGAGCATTGAGCAATTGCGGCAGGACCTTGCCCGGCGCGAGACTGGACAAATGGCTCAACTACAAGCCTTGCAAGCGGAGAATGTGACGGCGGCCATGCTTGAGCAGGCCCGGCTTGACCACGACACCCTCCGCCTCAAACAGGAAAATGTTCAGACGGGCATCGATAACACACAGCGGCAGATCAGCACCCTGAAAAAGTCCATTGAAGAATTAGCGGCTCAGGAGCAGTTACTGAAGAACCCCGCCAAGGATGATAGCGCAGCTACTAGCAATCGAACGGAGCAACTGGCGCAAGCACGTCATCTGCTGGAGCAGCGCCGCACCGACTTTGAGCTCGAACAAAAAAATTTTAATGCCCTTCAGGAATGGCTGGCGTTGCTGGAACAACACCAGATGTTAGCGGCAAACTGGCGCGCCCGTCTGGAAGAACTGTATTTGCAACAGCAAGTCCAGGGACGCCAGGAAGCCCGTCAGGATCGTGCCGCCCGCCTGGAGCAGGAACAGCAGGCGCAACTCAACAAAGCGGAGGAACTGCGCACCCGCCTGAATGATGCCGAAAAACTGACTGATACACAGCGCGCGGCGCTGGAAATCGGTATTGAAGCCGCTGAGAACCGCGCCAAATTGCTGCGTTGGGACAATCGCATGGCCACGATCCGCGACGAACTGGCTAACTGGGAAGGGATCGCCGATGCCCAAAATATCGATCCCCAGCGGTTGCAGGACGGGATCCGCCAATTGACCACGCTGCGGGGCGAGCTGCGCGAAAATGGCAAACTGATTGATAGTCGCCTGGCATTGCTCAATCAGCAACAACAATCGATCCAGCCTGAATCGGGCAACGCCAGCGACCAGCGCTTGAATAAACAAACCCACCAACTGTTGACCGATGTGGAACAGGAACTCCGCCAGCGTCAAAATCTGCTACAGGAACAAAGCGACCGGCTGGACCGTTTGCGGGAGCGGCTGGAAACCGTCTATGCGCAACGGAGTCGCCAGGATTTGCTGGCGCGTGAATCGTTTTTCCTCTTCACCCCGGAACAGTGGCCCAATACCGTAGTGGAATTGAGCAAGGCGCCGCGCATTCTTCTGCATCAGATCTGGCTGAGTATCGAATCCGCGCTGACGACCATGACCAAAGCCAGCATCGAACAGTGGTTCACGATCACGGCATTGACCCTGTTGTTGGCCACATTGGCGGCCTTGAGTCGCCAACGCCTAGCGCAGATTTCGGAACATCAGGCCGCCAGTCAGGACAGCAGCTTCGCCAATAAACTGGTGCTGACCGTCGTGCGGCTCGTGCGCCGAAACCTGTGGGGCATCGCCCTGGCGGGCGCGCTGGGGCTGGGGCTATGGCTATTGGCCGTGCCGCAACCGGGATTAGCCATTCTATTGACCCTGGTGTTGTTCTGGGTCAGCATTAAAACACCGCTTGATCTGGCCCAGCTTCTGCTGGCGGCCCCTGACTTGCCCATTGCGCAGCACAGTCCGCGTCTTTATGCATTGGTGTTCTGGATTCTGCTGGGTGGCGGCATCCTTAGCGCGCTGGTGATTCTGGCGCATATTAGCGAACTGCCGCAGCCTGTGGTCCGGGTGCTGGATCAGATTTTTCTGTTTTACTGGCTGATTCTCTGCTATCCCGTACTCCGACTGCGCCACCTGTTGCTGGAGGCGCTGGCGGAACGCTTTGCCGGCCGGCTTTGGCTGAGCGCCATGCGCATGTTAACCCTGCTGGCGCCCTTAACGCTGGCCGGCGCGGCTTTATTAAGCTTGGTGGGCTATCTCAACCTGGCCTGGTTGATCGTCTGGCGACTGCTGGTGCTGGTGGGCGTTTTGCTGGTCTGGCTGTTGGTGCGCAGCCTGATTGATGAGTTGATCGTACTTCTGAAAAACCAGGCAATTGCCCACAGCAGCTATGGCCTACTCTGGACGCAGGAGATTCTGGCGCCCCTAAACCGCACCTTGCGCTGGCTGCTGGTGTTGATCGCTGGCGCCATCCTGTTTGATCTATACAGTGAACAAGGTTATCTGTTCAATTTCTGGGCCTCTGTCGCCTGGGAGCCGGTGTTAACCGCGATCGTGCTGGCGTTGTTGAGTTACGAAGGGCTGCTGATTCTGGCCGGCTGGCTGGTGGAGCAGACGCAGAGCGCCTTCGGCGGCGCCCTGATTCGCCATCTGCGGCAACCGATGGGTTTGCTGGTGCCGGTGATCGCTGCGCAACTACTGTTGCCTACCCTGGAATTGCCGGAACTGATGACCGGTCGTATGCATCATGCTCTGGTTCTGGTCAATATCGCAGCGATTGGCTGGTTGCTAGTGCGTCTGACCTCGGTGGCCGAAGATGTCATGCATCAGCATTATCTGGTCAATATCAAGGACAGTCTGGGCGCGCGCCGCATTCGGACCCAGTTCCAGATGGTGCGGCGGATCGTGGTTGTGATTGTCCAGGTGCTGGCGCTGGCGGTGATGATGATGACTTTTCCCAGGATTCGTGAGCTGGGTGCGGGTCTGCTGGCCTCGGCGGGCGTTGCCGGCCTGGTGATCGGCGTGGCGGCGCGGCCCTTTTTGGAGAATCTGATCGCCGGTATTCAGATTGGCTTGACCCAACCGATTCGTATTGAAGACGTAGTGATCGTAGAAGGGGAATGGGGGCGCATTGCCGAAATCAACGCGACCCATGTCGTGGTCCACATCTGGGATGACCGACGGCTGATCGTGCCGCTTAACTATTTCAATACCAAACCGTTTCAGAACTGGACCTGGTCCAGCGCTGACTTGTTGGGCACGGCGTTTTTTTACGTGGACTACACCTTTCCGGTCGAGGCCGGTCGCCAGGAACTTAAACGCATTCTTGACGAATCCGGCCTATGGGATGAGCGCGTCTGGGGCTTGCAGGTGACCGATACAACGGATCGCACCGTCACCCTGCGCGCCCTGATGAGCGCGCCGGACGCTTCCATAGCCTGGGATTTACGCTGTCTGGTGCGCGAGCAATTCGTGGCGTTCCTGCAAACCCACTATCCGCAATGCCTGCCGCGCACTCGGTTCAGCGAATCGCCCGATGGGAAATCGCAACCGGCGCTGCTGGAGTTGTCGGCGGATGGCGGGCTATGATCTGGAAAAGAAGCAGGAGGAAGCAACGGAAACGCTATGCATCCATGATAGAGAAGGCTATAGATAGTGCTATATTAATCATGTCGTTCACGAGGCGATTCTTCGCATTCGCGCGGCGAGTCATAAAACAATCTAGGAGAGAGAATAAACTATGTCTGAACCAAAACTTGGTAATCCAGCAGTGGTAGGTCTGGCTGGGTTCGGTTTGACCACCCTAGTGCTACAGTTTCACAATGTTGGCTGGATGCCTAGCATCGGCCCAGTGGTCTGGCTAGGATTGATGTTTGGTGGAACGGCGCAATTGATTGCCGGTCTCCAAGAGATGAAAACCGGCAACAATTTCGGTTATTGCGCCTTCACTTCCTACGGTGCGTTCTGGATTGCCCTGTGTCTGATGTTGCTTGGCAACAA
>JAGRHM010000659.1 GCA_020445005.1 Candidatus Competibacteraceae bacterium
AAAAAAGCCCGCCTGGGGGAAACCCCAAGCGGGCAAACCGTGCGTCAATATTCGCTCGGCAACAGGATCACGCCGTTGGTGAAGTACAGGTCGATTTCCGGCAGGGGAAAGTCGGTGTAGTCGATGGTTTTCGAGAACACCACGCCGCCGTTGCCGTCCTCGCAAATCAGGCGGGCGCTGCGGTCGGCCTGCACCGTCAGTTTCCAAAGCTGGAATTCCACGGCGGCGACGGCCTTCTGGGCGAACGCGATGGCGTCCAGCAGCCAGTACGCGCCGCCCTGCTCGGCGACGTACCGCGCGCCGTCGGTGTAGAGGACATGGCGTGCGAGCGGGTGGCGATACCAGTGCTCGGTCCCGGTGAAGGTTCTCAGGGCGTTGGCGGTCAGGCACTTGTTTCCGTGAGTCATGATCTTCGTTCCTTCTGTTCGTGTGACCCCCACGGCGGGGGCACGGTGCGAAGGGCCGAAAGCGAACAGGCGGGCGGTCAATCCCCAACACGGGAGCCGCGCGTCAGCGCGGCGAATGGAGCGGGCCGGGGATTGACGGAACGCCGCTTTCGGCCATCGTCACCGGGTCCCCGCAACGGGTCAAACGAATGCAGAAAAATGAAGAGCGCCCCAAGGAACAGGCGACCTCAACGCAAGGTGAAACGGGGCCATGGGAAAAGAAGGGGTTGACGGACGGCGGGATTTTCCGGAAGCCAAGGGCGTGATTCGGGGCGTTAAACAGGGGTTAGGATTTGGCCCGGATAATGGTATGAATGGGGAGAGACGGTTTTTTCTTCAAGCCAAGGATCGAGTATCATGGACAAAAGGATTTGGCTGCTCTGCGCGGGCGCAACGTTGTTTCTTTCCCCTGCTGCGGCTTTCGCCGCAACGAAATCCGCGCCCGCCGCGTCGATCTGCACCCCCTCCGCCAAGGGCCACACCTTCCCGCAAGGGGAAGTGCGCGAAGGCATCTTGATTGACGAGATTTGCAACGGCGCAACCTATGAGGTTCTGGAAAGCGCGACAACGAACCCCTTGCGCAAAGGCATTGGGACCGTCGATCCGCAAGCCACACTGGACGTGAACGGGGCAGTCAAAATCGGTAACGATCCAGCCCCCTGCACCCCCGCCAAGGCCGGAAGTCTGCGATGGACCGGCAAGGCGTTCGAGGGCTGCGACGGTGCGGCGTGGCGAACCCTGCATGAACCGGAAAGGCAAGCACCATGACAAGGATCGCTCCCCGCCTTCTCGGCTTCCTCCTGCTGTCCGGCCTCGCCACGTCCCCGGCACTGGCTCAAATGTACAATGCGGGCGATGCGTGCCCGGAACCCACGCCCGGAAGAGTCTTCACGCAAGAGGGGGCGGCGGGCCCCGCGCTCGTCTGCAACGGCACCACGCTTGAAGTTTATGAAAGCGTCCTGACCGGCCCCTTGCGCAAGGGCATCGGTACGGCAACGCCACAGGCCACGCTTGATATCTCCAGCACCGATTCCGTCCTGATCCCGCGCGGCACCACGGCGCAGCGGCCGGGAACCTCCGTCAATGGCATGATCCGGTACAACTCGACCAACAATAAATTCGAAGCGTACGAAAACGGCGCATGGACCAATGTGATTGGCGGGGGTGCGGCAGGCGCAGGCGGTGCGAATACCCAAGTTCAATTTAATGACAGCGGATCTTTGGCAGGAGATGCTGGATTTGTCTGGGATAAAACGAGTAAAAATCTGGCGCTTGAATCCAGCGATACTGGAGCGATATACCTTCTTTCTCTTTCCAATACCAATGGCGGCGGAAATGCAGCAGGTCTGGACTTCTGGAATGGTAGTTCCGGGCGTGTCGCCAGAATATATGCTTACGATTCGTCTCTGACGGTGAGAACCGATAATGCCGCCCCCATTGAGCTAATGACCAACAGCACGCTACGCGCCCTGATAGATTCCTCTGGGAATTTTGGCATCGGTACAACATCGCCCGGCGCGCTGACCCATATCAACACGACCGACACGGCAGGCAACAGCGTTCTCGAAGCCCTGCGCCTGAGCCATGAAGACACGAACAGCGCGGGCGCAAACGGCATCGGCGCAGCCATGACCTTCAACCTCGAAACAGCGACCAACAACACCTTCCGCGAAGCCGCGCGCATCGCGGGCGTCTGGGACGATGCCGCAAACGGCTCAAAAGACGGTTCGCTGCGCTTTTACACCATGGGT
>JAGRHM010000015.1 GCA_020445005.1 Candidatus Competibacteraceae bacterium
CGGAACAACTGACGCATAGCCAGATTGGTTTTTTCCATTTCGTTAACCCCGATCAGGAACGCCTGACCCTGCAAACCTGGTCCACGCGCACCTTGCGCGAAACCTGCGCCGCCCAGGGCCTGGCTGAACTGCACTATCCTATCAGCCAGGCTGGGGTGTGGGTGGATTGTGTTCGGCAACATCAACCGGTTATTCACAATGATTATCCTCATTTGCTCCATCGCCAGGGTTTATCGGAGGGTCATGCGCCGCTTATCCGTGAGCTGGCGGTTCCCGTCCTGCGCAACCGCTTGATCGTCGCGGTGATGGGCGTCGGCAACAAACCGAACGACTACACCAGCGAAGATGTTGAGGCCGTTAATCAAATTGCCTCAATGATCATGGACATCGTCGAACGCAAACGAGCCGAGGAGGCGCGACGCGAAGCCGAAACCCGCTTGCGTCTGGCTGCGGTGGCTTTTGATACGTCCGAGGCGATGTTCATCACTGATCAGGAAGGCGTCATTCAACAAGTCAATCGCGCCTTTTGCCGGTTAACCGGCTACACCGCTGAGGAAGCTGTCGGTCAGAATCCCCGCCTGCTCCAGTCAGGCCGGCATAACGCGGAATTTTATGCTGCTCTGTGGCATCACCTGCTGGCGAATGGCCACTGGTCGGGAGAAATCTGGAATCGCCACCGTGACGGCAAGGTTTATCCTCAATGGGAATCCATCAGCGCGGTATGCGACGAGCAAGACAACATCACGCATTTTGTCGCGACTTTCCTTGATCTTACCCAGCAAAAGGCCGCCGAGGAAGCGATTCGACGGCTGGCTTACTATGACTCCCTGACGGGATTACCCAATCGGCGGCTATTTCTGGATCGTTTGAGCAACGTCCAGGCGGTCGCGCGCCGCGAGGGCAATCACGGTGCGCTGTTATTCATTGATCTTGATGCTTTCAAACGGCTTAACGAAGCCCGTGGCCACGAAACCGGCGATCGCGTTCTCAAGGAAGTAGCGAACCGGTTGTTGCGCAGTCTGCGTGAGGACGATACGGTGGCGCGGCTTAGCAGCGATGAATTCGCCGTGCTGTTAACGCAACTGCCTGCTCTAGCCGAAAACGCCGCTCGACTGGCGATTGGAATTGCGGAAAAAGTGCGTGGGGTATTGGCCATGCCTTTCCTGTCTCCGGAAGGCGATTACAGTCTGAGCGCCAGCATTGGCATTGCATTGTTTCCTGCTGGTGAGACTACAGCTAGTGAGTTGCTGAAGCAGGCGGATACTGCGATGTATCAGGCCAAGGCCGCCGGGCGTAATGCGGTGCGCTTTTTTGAATCCGCCATGCAAATTCAGGTGGAAACCCGTTTTGCCCTGGAAGGTGAACTGCGTCGTACTCTGGTGCGGGATGAACTGCGCCTGTATTTCCAGCCTCAGGTGGACAATCAAGGGCGCATTGCGGGCGCGGAAGTGTCATTGCGTTGGCAACACCCGCAGAAGGGACTGGTCCCGCCCGCCGCTTTCATCCCACTGGCGGAAGAAACCGGGGTCATTGTGCCGATGGGCGAGTGGGTGCTAGCGGAAACCTGCCGGGCGCTGGTGCGACTGGCTGCGGTCGGGTGCCGATTGCGCTTCGCAATTAATGTCAGTCCCCGCCAGTTTCGTCAGGCCGGTTTTGTTTCCCGGCTCAAGGCTATTTTTGCCGCTACTGGCGCTGATCCAACTCGACTGACCCTGGAAATCACCGAAGGATTGGCGATCGACGATCTGCCCGGAACCATCGCCAAGATGGCCGAATTAAAAACCCTGGGTCTGCATTTTTCCATTGATGACTTCGGCACCGGCTATTCCTCGCTGGCTTATCTCAAGCGGCTGCCCGTGAATGAATTGAAGATTGACCGGAGTTTTGTCCAGGACGCGCCAACGGATGCCAATGACGGGGCGTTGGTGGAAACTATTTTGGCGGTGGCGCAACACCTAAAGCTGCGCGTCGTAGCGGAAGGCGTGGAAACGACTGAACAGGCGGCTTTTCTTAAGGCGCGCGGCTGCACTTTTTATCAGGGTTATCTTTACGGACGACCTGAACCGGCGGAGAGGTTTCTGGAATCCATTCTGTCAGGGGCTCAAGCTTGATGCTGGGTTTTAGAACCGCATTACAGTTTTGTTTTTAATTTTTAATTTAAAGATGAGTAGCTTGGCGTTGAATCATCTCCGATGATGAGTCAGAACCCCTATCCCCTACGGGACAGGGGCGACAAAGCTGCTTCAGCTTACAGGCAGAGCGACTTGCCCTTGGAACCCAGATCAGAAAAAGCTTCGTCCAAGCGGGCAATCATGTTCTGTTCCGCCGCACGCAGATACTTGCGCGGATCATAGTATTTCTTGTACGGCTTGTCGGTTTCCGGGTCGACCTGGTACAGGAACGCCTTGGGATTCTCGGTGACGAACTTGCCAATCGCTTCCGAGTAGGCGAATTGCAGATCCGTATCGATATTCATCTTGAACACCCCGTAGCCGACCGCCTCGGTGATCTTTTCCTTCTCCGAGCCGGAACCGCCGTGGAACACCAGATTCAGCGGCTTTGCGCCGGTCTTGTGTTCCTTTTCAATCAGCGTCTGGGAATTCTTGAGGATCTCGGGACGCAACTGGACATTACCGGGCTTGTAGACGCCATGCACGTTGCCAAAGGACGCAGCGACCGAGAAATGGCCGATAGGCGCCAGCCGCTCGTAGGCCTGTAATACATCTTCCGGCTGAGTGTACAAGTGCGAGTTGTCGGCGCTTGCATCGTGTTCGCCATGACCGATGCCGTCTTCTTCGCCACCGGTGACGCCGAGTTCAATTTCCAGGCTCATGCTTAACGGGGCCATGCGGGTCAGAATCCGCGCGCACTCGCTGAGGTTAAACTCCATCGGGTCTTCGGAAAGATCCAGCATGTGTGAACTGAACAGCGGCTTGCCATGCTGTTTGAAGTACGCCTCGCCATGATCCAGCAGCGCCTCAACCCAGGGAATCAGACCTTTGTTTGCGTGATCGGTGTGCAGCACCACGCA
>JAGRHM010000660.1 GCA_020445005.1 Candidatus Competibacteraceae bacterium
TGGAATACATTTATACCACTTATCTGCTCGAATTAGCGGAGAAAGCCGGGGTATTGATTGTTAATAAGCCCCGCGGCCTGCGCGATGCCAACGAGAAATTCTTTGCCTTGCATTTCCCCCAGTGCGGCCCGCCAACCCTGGTCGCCCGAGAACCAGGGCGGCTCAAGTCATTCCTGGAGGAACAGGCCGATATCGTGGTTAAACCTCTGGACGGCATGGGCGGGGCCTCGGTGTTCCGATTGCAACAAGGCGATCCAAACCGGAATGTGATTCTGGAGACGCTCACTGCGCATGGCCGACGTTTGACGATGGCGCAATGTTATGTACCGGAAGTCACCGCTGGTGACAAGCGTATTTTGCTTATCGATGGCGAGCCGGTTCCCTATGCGCTAGCGCGGATTCCACAACCCGGCGAAACCCGTGCCAATCTGGCGGCGGGCGGGCGCGGCGAGGGTGCGCCGCTGAGCAATCGCGATCGCTGGATTTGCGGCCAGGTCGCGCCGCGCCTGCGGGAAATGGGATTGCTGTTTGTGGGTTTGGATGTGATCGGGGACTATTTGACCGAGATTAATGTCACCAGCCCCACTTGCGCGCGGGAACTGGATGCACAGTTTGGATTGGATATCGGTGGAGATTTGATGGCGGCTATTGCCAAACGTTTGCAAGGTTGACGGAGATGGAGAGGATGAGTTGAGTCATATTGCCCAGTCGGCTATGAATGACGCAGGTTATCGTTGGACTCTGGCGTTGATTATGGCGCTCGGGTTACATGGGGCAGTGTTGTTCATTATGCCGATGGACCGATGGACATTTCGCTTCCCGACCCCGCAACGGTTCGAGGTGGCGCTGTTACCGCCTGAAACAGCCGTATTACCGTCTACCCCAAAGCCTGTTTCCAAGCCGATATCCGAACCGGAAATCGAGCCAGCGCCGGTTCCAAAGCCTGAACCCAAACCAGCTCCAAAGCCTGAACCGAAACCGGTCCCGAAACCTGAACCGGAACCCGAGCCAGCGTCGGCTCCCAAGCCGGCTCCCAAGCCTGAACCCAAACCGATCCCGAAGCCGGTTCCAAAGCCGGTTCCAAAGCCGATTCCAAAGCTTGAACCCAAACCGGTCCCGAAGCCTGAATCCAAACTTCGTCCCAAGATGGTTAAGCCAGTCGCCGAAAACAAATCCTCTCCCCCAACCCCTCTCCCGCCAGCGGGCGAGAGGAGTGCACGGTTACCACCTAAGCCGACTGACTCGGCCAAGCGTCCCAAGACGCTTACCTCTTCACCAGGTCGACTGAACAGCAGTGCATTGCTAAGTCAGGTTGCTCGTCTTGAAACCGAGCATCAGCGCCAGCAATCAGCAGGCGTTCGCGTACAGCGCGTTACTCTGACGGATACTCGTTCGCTGGCCGGCTTCTATGCGGCGGACTGGGCGCGCAAAGTGACTCGGGTAGGGGAAATGAATTTTCCGGATGTCGCCCGACGACTCAGCCTAAGTACTGGACCGTTGCTAGAGGTTGCTATTCGCGCTGATGGCAGTCTGCGAGACGTGCGAATTCTCCGTTCCTCAGGCAATGCTGAACTCGACCGCGCTGCTCAGCGTATTGTGAAACTGGCCGCGCCTTATCCGCCTTTCCCCGACAATCTTCGCCAACAAGCGGATCTACTGCGCATCGAAAGCCCGTGGCGCTTTGATCCAGTAGGTCGGGTGCGGGCGCGATAGAGCCAAATCATCGGGTGGCTTGACGTTCATACAAAAATGGGCGCCGAGCGGGATTTTGTGCAAAACCTAAACCCTTTGGCGAACATGACGCCGGAGATGCTGACTATTCTTATGAGTAGCAAGGTTCTTTTACCGACGCGTTGCTTGGCCAGCATCTCAAAACTTTTGGTTATTTCAGGAGAAAAACAGCGATGACGGGTTTCGATCCTCTACCGAGTCAGATCGGGCGCAAAGCGTCTCGCAAGCAACGCGCGCGGCAGGCGGATCGACCCAACATCTGGTTCGGGCTAGGCCTCTTTGGCGCCGTAGGCTGGTCGGTGGCCTTACCTACCGTGCTGGGCGCATTGCTGGGATTGTGGCTGGAACGGAATTGGCCAGGTCCGCATTCCTGGACGCTGACGCTGTTAGCCGCCGGACTTGCGCTCGGCTGCGCTAATGCCTGGCGATGGTTGCATGGACAGCGTCCGAAAGATCGGGAGCAACATAATGACTGAATTCCTGAACGGGCTGCTGGCTGCGCTGGGAGGGACCGTGCTGGGTCTGTTTTACTTCGCCGGTCTGTGGTTCACTCTGCGCCGGTTGCCGGGGCATCCACATCCAGCATTATGGATCGCAGGAAGCTTCATTTTGCGCTTGACAGTCAGTTTAAGCGGGCTTTATGTGATCCTAGGGTCGGACCGCAGTTTGACCCGGTTGGGGATTGCGCTCTTGGCGTTTCTAACGGTCCGGGTGGTGCTGACTCAACGCTTGCAACTGGCTGAGAAGTTACGATCCTAATTTTTTTGCTGCTACAACCGAAGGTGTATAGCAATCTTATACAGGTTGTTGAATATTTATAATACCAATAAAATCTCATCAAATATTTTTAAAAAAATTATAAATTTATTTTAAAATTTAATAACATGTAAATGGTTTCTATAGCGATTAACATTATTCGCCAGAATGACTTTGAATCGATTAAGGCAGGTTCGATATTTCTGTATCAAACATCAAAAATTGTTAAAAATTATTGTGGCTTGATGAAAACTTAACAGTCCTGCCTGGGCCTGGGAGGGAGATTTAACGGACGGATAGGTGGGCGAGTAATAGAATCTCACAAGCTTAATCTCCCGAATCCTGTTAAACTGCCTCATCGCGGCATTGCTCCAGTCTCCTGCGCCGCGCCCCATCCCGGTTAATCCCATTTCATCTGCCGCAGACTGGCGCCGAATCCCGGCGGCAGGCCGATGTTGTTTCTATTTCTGGAGTCTCATGTCGTTTTCATCCCTTGGACTTTCCGATGCCCTCGTTCGCGCTGTTACTGAACGTGGTTACACCGTTCCTACCCCGATTCAGCGGCAGGCGATCCCCGCCGTGCTGTCGGGCGGCGATCTGCTGGCCGGCGCGCAAACCGGCACCGGCAAGACTGCTGGTT
>JAGRHM010000661.1 GCA_020445005.1 Candidatus Competibacteraceae bacterium
TCGAGGAAGTGGCCTGGGGCCAGCGTGAGCAGAGCCGGATCTTGCAAGCGCTCGATTGCCAACAAAATCCCGGTAGCGCCCACGCCCTGCTCCTACGGTTGAACCACTGGAGCGAGTTGGCCAATCCCTGGCCGCGCCGGATCGGCGCCATTCTGGAACCGCCGGCTATTCCTTTGCCTGATCCGCCGTCTGAATCGCGCTTGGATTTGACCGGGTTGCCGGCCTTTGCCATTGACGATGAGGGTAATCGTGATCCTGACGATGCCTTGAGTCTGGATGGCAACCGCTTATGGGTGCATGTGGCCGACGCCACGGTGTTGGCGCCGCCGGGCAGTCCCGCAGATGAAGAAGCGCGCACACGCGGGGCAACGCTGTATTTGCCGGAAACAACCATTCCTATGCTGCCTACAGCGGCGATTGAACAATTGGGATTGGGGCTGGTTGAGGTATCGCCAGCGCTGTCCTTTGGCCTGAATCTCGATGTGGAAGGCAAAGTCACTGACGTGGAGATCGCGCCAACCTGGGTGCGGGTGCGGCGGGTGAGTTATCAGGAGGTCGAGCGGCGACTGGACGAGGAGCCGTTTCGCACCCTGCATGAACTGGCGCAACGGCATCGGGAGCGACGACGGATTAACGGGGCAATCTTTATTGACTTGCCGGAAGTCAAGATCACTGTGTCTGATGGACGAGTGGGCCTTGAGCCGTTGACTCGCTTGCGGAGTCGCTTGCTGGTAGCCGAAGCCATGCTGATGGCGGGGGAAGCGGCGGCCCGCTTTGCTCTGGAGCGCGAGCTGCCGTTTCCATTCACGACTCAGGATATCGTGGCCGATGTCGCGGAGCGCGAGCCCTCCAGCCTGGCGGCGATGCATACTCTCCGTCGCAGCCTGCGCCCACGTCAATATAGCAGTCAGCCTGGTCCGCATGGCGGGTTGGGGCTGGAAGTTTACGCTCAGGTGACCAGCCCGTTGCGCCGTTATCTCGATCTGGTGGCGCATCAACAGCTGCGCGCCTTTCTGGATAATGGCGAGGTGCTGGACGCCCAGGCGATCGTGGCGCGGGTCGGTGCGGCGGAGATAGCCGCGCAGGGAGTGCGCCGGGCCGAGCGGTTATCTCGCGAACACTGGACCCTGGCGTATTTGCAACAGCATCCTGGTTGGAAAGGGGAAGGGGTGCTGGTAGAGAAGCGGGCGCCACGGGGTTCTGTGCTGATTCCGCCGTTGGCGTTGGAGGCGCGCGTGAAGGTCGGTGAGAACGTTACGCCGGACAGTGTATTGCCGTTGCGGTTGACCGGTGTTGATTTGCCCGCGCGCGAGGCGTATTTCCGGGTAGGTTGACCGGTGTGGATCAATGAAAATTGATAAATCTTACCACTGAATCAATCGCTTGATTTCCCGGGCGCTCCAACGCAACGCCCGGCTTTGCGAGCGGCCTAGCGCTAGGAGCAGGGCGATGGCGGCATTGGGATAAATCGCTCGCAATTGATCAAAATCCGCTCGGCTCAACACCCACAGTTCACTACGGCGGACCGCAATGGCCTCAGCGGCGCGCGGACCAGGATCAAGGAAGGCGATTTCGCCGAACACGGTGCCCGGTCCGTAAACCGCCAAGCGTTTGTAGCGTTCGCCAGCAACATGCAGCCGGATGTCAATTCGGCCACGCAGCACCAGATACAGCTCCGACCCAGTTTCATTCGCATCGAACAACCGCTCGCCGCCTTCCAGAGTCAGCGGGCGGAGCACCGAGGTGAACTCCGCCAGTTCCATGGGCTTCATATCGCGGCACAGGTCAAGTTCTGACAGGGTGATGTCCTTTTCCAGAACAGTGGTATCCACATTCAGCGCATTGAGCAGAGCGTTCTCAGCATATTCCAGCGCCTGGTCGGCACCGGCGAAGGTGCGGACGTTTAGCCGTCCTGGTCGTAAAGTGAGACGGCGCAGGGTGCGCTCCACATCGCGGCCTAGTCCCAGTTCCTCGGGGACTTCGCAAAACAGCAATTCCCCGCGATGCGCTTCCAACCGCGCGGCGATCTGTTGCAGCAGGCGCACACTGGACAGATCGATCTGAATGATCCGGCGCAGGTGCAAGATTACCCAGGATCGCCGGTCGAGATCGGGGAGCATCTCTTCGAACAATTGATCTGTCTTGGCGAAAAACAGAACGCCGCTTAAATGGTACATGACGATCCGGTCACCATGATGGGCCAGCCATTCCAGTTGATCAGCCGGTCGTTTCCGCACCGAAGGCCGTTCGAGCGCAGTTAACCGGCGCTGAATAACCGGTAATCGGCTTTGGCTGCGGATAAATAGCAGAATAGCAATGCTGAGTCCGACCAGTACCGCGATCATCAGATCCTGGGCGAAGGTTACGATGGTGACTAGCAGCGCAACCGCTGCATCGAGCCGGGTTCGTCGTTGCTGCGCCCAGGCGATAATATCTTTTTCCATCAAGTTGAGGGCGGAGGCGATGATGATCCCGGCCAGCGCGCTGGTTGGCAGCCACTGGCCGACAGAACCGGCGAATAGCAACAGGAGCAGCAAAAAGATGCCGGCGGTCAACGCCGCCCAGCGGCGAGCGCCGGCCTGGACCGCCGTGGTGGTGCCGCCTACACTGGCCGCGCCAGCCAGGCCGCCGAACAGGCCAACCATTATTTGTCCGATACTTTGCGCCAGTAATTCGCGCTGAGCGTTGTGGCGCTGGCCGGTGGTGGTGTCGGCGATCACTGCTGTTAATAAGGTATTCAACGAAGAGAGCACCGCCAGCGTGAAAGCCGCATGCAGGATCAAGGACCAGGGCAGGACCGGCCAGATGGTGAATTGGTCGATCGCTAAATTAAAATCTGACCACCGGGGCAGTGCGCCAATCACCCAATAGGGTGGAACGGAAGGGGGATTGGTGAGGTAGAGAATGAACTGATAAAACAGTGTGCCGCCGATCAGGCCAATCAGGGGGCCAGGAATATTTGGCACGAACCGCGGCGCGTAACGGACGGCGCAGAAGGCAACTGCGGTGGTAGCCATGGGCAGCCAGTACCAGCGCGTCCACAGACCGCTGTAACTGATGCCAAGCCAGGGCTTGATCTGAGATTTGATGAGCAGCAGACCAATGCCGGTGGCGAGACCGGCGAATACCGGGTAGGGGATGAATTTCATCAACCGCCCGCCCCCGGCGAAGGCGATCATTAACTGAAACAGGCCAGCCAGCAAGGTGATGGTGAACAGGGCGGGCGCGATAATTTCGGGCGGGACGTTGGCAGCGACGAGAAGAACGGCTGTGCCGCTGAGCAGGGCCATGCTGGCGCCGGTGGGGCCGCTAATCAGGCCAATCGTTCCGCCGGCCCCGCCGGAGATTAATAACAGTCCAATCGCACCCGCCAGGCCCGCCAGCGCCCCGGGGGCGGTGCCAAGGTAGGGGGCGAATACCGTAACTCCGAAAGCAGTCGCCTGCGGCAGGACCACCGCGGCGGCAATGAGTCCGCCACGCAAGTCGCTGTAAGGGAGAGTAGGAGGTTTCATGCCTTCGAAGGCTGGATGAAAACCAGTATGATGCTTTTATGGAGATGCGGTTCCTCGTATTCTGCTGCTTTTGATAAGAGAATCCAAGTAACGATCACTATTGTGTGAGCCGTTGAAATTGATCGCCGACAAAGTCTTCACCGACATCGATGAATTGCTGGCGGTCATCGAGAACGCTGCGAATCAGCAACCGAGGCCATCCATCCAGCTCAGGATCCGGTGTGCGGGGCACAGATTCGCGGATGCCTCGCCGTAGCCAGAAGGCGTTATTGTAGGTCCCTGGCAATGGTTGGCCGGAGAGTGCGCCTTCTGCATTGAATTCCAGTTTGAGGATCGTTGCCTGGTTGGTATAAGCCGTGCGTGTAGCGGTCGGTTGGTTCGGGTCGCCGCCGAGTTCCGCCAGGTCCCCTGGCGAGCGCACCGCGATGGCCGACCAGCCGCCAAATTCTCCAATCTGGCGCAAGACAGCTTCGCTCATGAGCGTGTTGACATCAATCGCGCCGACGCAGGTCACTGACTGAGCAATCCTGCCGGAGATCGGGTTTTCGTCCCGATCAAAGAAGACATCGCTGTTCGCTGCATCATTGGGGTTGCCGACCGTTAACAGAACCTCTGCAGTCAGGTCGCCGCGATGTTGGTGACGCGGGCCAATCACTGCCCGCTCGTTGATAACGGTCGGATTAGCAACGGCGTTCGCCGGGAATGTCACGGAATGACCAATCGGCGTGACGAAGAACCGGGTGGTGACGCCGTCCTGCGCGATGCCGGCCATCGGCATGATGGCGACCGGAATTGCCGGACTGATGCCGCCGTTCAGCGCGGTGAGCGTTAAATCGCGACGACCGGCCAGCACTTCGCCGGCGCGCTCCGTTGCATCCTCAAATGCATAGAGCGTATCAACAACGGGGTTGGCGGCATCCTGCTCGGTGAGTGGGGCAGCATTATAAGCTTGATATCCCCACGCAGCGCCCTGGGCGAAGTCCAGGATCATCATTTCACCCGCCAGCGAGTTCTCAAAAGGCTGGCTGGGAGGGTCATTGTTATCCACGATCAGGAAGCCGCGCACCGGTTGCAGTCCGGCCATTAATGCGAAGGACTGGTGCGCGGCATCGTAGCGGGCATTGATCTGGCGTTCGGCCGGTTCATGCAGCACGCTCTGGGGATCGCCGAAATGGCCGCCCAGATCGAAGGTGACCAAATCATTTGGGCTGGTGACTCGTCGCACGTTGGCTTCTTCACACGCAGCGGTTGCATCGCCGGCATTGGCGCCGTGTTTGTAGTAGGCCGTGTAACGGAGGGTCTGGGTCTGCGTGGAGTCCGGGTCGTATTCAGCCTGATTGATGACGGAGACGATGGACGTGACTGTGTCGCTGACTACGAAGTACGGGAAAAGAATGGCGTCCACCCGCCTGGGCGCGGGCGGCGCCGTGGGTGGGATGATAATTATGGTCGGTTTGTTGATCGGGTCACTAGGGTCGGAAGTAGACGGATCATGGGTTGTGCCGGTGAGCGTCTCACCCCCTGCGCCATCTCCATCCGGGTCCCACTCAATGGCGCCTTGATTCTGGTAAGTTCGAGTGGTTTGGGATGGTTGTACGGTGACATCAAAGTGAATCAGCAGCGCGTTGGTAGCATCGGCTTCGCCCGTGGCGCCCGGATCGGGAGCCAGGTCAGCAATGACTTGTACTTGGCTTTGGGGCGATGCTGCATTGGGCGGGTCGAACGCGCAGCGGTGGACGATCGTGGAGCCTCGGGGCGTACAGTCAAGATTGCCAAGGAACGTCATGCCTGCGGGCAGTGGATCGGTAATGACTACCCCTTGCGCGGTGATTGGCGAGTCATTAATCCACACCATATTCCAGCGCACTACATTGGACCCTTCGATGACTTCTCCGGTTTTGACGCCGAAAGGCGGATCGGAGATGTAGGCCAGAATGGCGCCTTCGTCGCTGCTTTGCGCTGGCGGCAATCCCAGCGGTTGCCCGGTTTCGCTCACGGGCGTCAGGGTGACGGCCACCTCATTGATCAGACTGCTATCGCGCATCTCCTCCACAAACCACCAGGCCGTCGCGCCAGGCGCCAGCGGTAACACGGCGTCGGCGCGTAATTGCGCTCGACTCTGGTTAATGCCTGGAGTGATCCCTAATTGCGCATCATCGAACACCGGGTTCGCCAGGTAGGTTGGACCCTGGTTGGTGACGCCGAAACACCAGGTAATGGGTTTGGGCGTTTTATTGAGGTCGACAATCGCTAACTCCTTCACGCCAGGGCAGCCCGCGCCGCTTGTGTGTCCTTTATAGGCGGTTTTGGACACCGTCAGCGCGGCGGGTGGCGCGCCGGTTTGCAGCGGGAAGTTCACGATAGCGGTCTGGCCCGTCGTCACGGCGGCGTTTCGCTCAGTTGCGCCGGTGTAGCCGTTCGGTAGGGTGATTTGCACCATGACGCTGCCGGGGGGCAATCCATTAAAGGCGTAGCGTCCCTGGCTGTCGGTGGTGGTGGTCTGACCACTATTCAGTGTGACCGAAACCCCGGCCAAACCCGGTTCGTCGCTGTTCTGGACGCCATTGTCGTTAAGGTCGTCAAAGACGACGCCGGTCAGCGCACCGGCGCTGGCCGGAGTGATCGTTACGACCACGCTGGCGATATCGCAAGCGGCGCTTGCGTTGAGAGCGCAAATCCGGTAGCTCAGGGAGTAAGTTCCCGCCGGGGTGTTGGCCGGGACCACCAGTTGTCCGCTGGCATTGACGGTTGCGCCGATTAGTCCGCCCAGGTCGGTCAGGGTCGGAGTGGAAATGTTTGTCCCGATGACAGCCGGCTGGCCGCCAAGCGTGTCATTGCCCAGTACGTTGACCACGCCGCCGTTGTTGATAGCGAGGGTCACGGGACTGTCGTTCACTGCGTCGATGACCGGGATGCTGGCGGTAGCGGTGTTGTTCAGCAAGTTGCTATCATTGCTGGCGCCGGTGGTGGCCGTCAAGTTGACGATCCCGGTGGGCAGCGCGGTGAAGACGATTGCGCAGGTGATCTTGCCGCCCGCCGCCAAACTCGCTTGCGGGGAGATTGGGCTGCACGTCACCATTGCGCCCGCTGGCAAGCCACTGACTGCGCAGGCGGCGTTGAGCGCCACCGTCGCGCCAATATTGGCGCAGATTGCGGTCCCGCTGACCATCGCGCCCGGTGCAGCCGTGGTCAGGAAACCGCTGAGGTTCACCGCCATATCGGATGTTGTTGATGGGGGCGGGGAAGGTGGCGGTAGCAATGGCGAAACGGTAACAGTCATGCTCGCTGTGGTGGTGTTGCCCAGACTGTCGCTGATGGCGTAGCTAAAGGCTGGGGTCGTACCGCTATAGCCACTCGTCGGAGTAAAGCGCACCGTGCCGGCATTGTCGGTCACTTCCCAAACGCCTTGGGCGGTGGTGACCGGCCCGCGTTGAATGGCCGGAGTCGCCGTGTCGAGGTCAATCGTGCTGGGATCGAGTACAGCGCCCGTAGCTGCGCTGTCATTTGCCGCAGGAGTCAGGTTGACTGGGGTGTTATAGGGCGTCGTGGCGCTGTCGTTTTGGGCCGTCGGCGCAGCAGTCGGATTGACGATCACCGTGATGGCGGCAGTAGCGGAGATATTGCAGGCGTCGGTTACCGCATACGATAAAGTCGCTGTTCCAGTGAAGCCGCCCGCTGGCGTAAAGGTAACGCTACCGCTGTCATCCGCCGTCCACGTTCCCTGAGCGGTGGTGACGGTGTTTTGCCGCCCAGCCGTAGCCATGTCGACATCGAGCGTAGCCGGATTGAAAGCGCATCCGGTTGCTGCTTCATCGTTGTTCAGAGCCGATAATATGATCGACGTCGCGGGCTGTGTTGCGCCGCTGTCATCCCGGCCGACGGTCGGGCCGCCGGTGACAATGACCGTGATCGTTGCGGCATTGCTGGTTCCACCGCCGGAATCCTGCACCGTGTAAGGCAGTGTGGCGACGTCTGTGAAATTATTGGCCGGAGTGAACGTCACCACGCCGGCGGCGTCGACGCTCCAAACTCCTTGGGCGTTGATCAACGTGATTTGCTGACCGGCCGTACTCGTATCGAGATCAACGGTATTAACGCTGAGGGTATTACCGGCTCCTGGCGCATCATTGACCGTGATGGGCAGGGTGACTGCGGTATTGATCGGGGTCGTGGCGAAGTCATCATTGGCGACCGGGTTCACGTTGTTGGGCGCATCTTGCACGGTCACCGTGAGATTGGCGACATTGCTGACTTGCGCCGGCGTTGACAAGTCGCTGATCGTGTAAGGAACGGTCACGACGCCGATAAAGCCAGTGATTGGCGTAAAGGTCACCGTGCCATCAGCGTTAGCGACGAAGGTCCCTTCGCCAGCCACGGTAAAACTGGTTGCGGCGGTAATAGAAGCCAGATTGAGCGTTCCGCCGACACCCGCAGCGTCGTTAGCGAAGGCGCGCAGCGTCACCGGAGTATTCAGATGGGTTGTCGCCGCGTCGTTGGCGGCCAACGGCGGTAAAGGCTGATTTACTGTGACGCTCACCGACGCCCGGTCGTCTTCCCCAACCGCGCCGTTGCCCGGAATAGAGTCGGTGTCAGGCAGGCTGGCGGCGGTAATTTCAGCCGTACTGGTTTTGACGCCCGATGTGGTGGCCGTAGCGGTGATTGCCAGGGTGTCGCTGCCTGCGCAACTGGCGCTGGCTGTCGGCGCGGTTCCGACCGTCCAGACGCCAGTCCCGTTATCGTAGGTCCCATTGCTGGCGACATGACTGGCGTAGGTCAGTCCGGTTGGCAGTGGCGCAAGGGTGACAATAACGCCATTCGGTCTTTGTGGACCCTTGTTGCACAGGGAATAGGTAATAGTGACCGGATTATTCACGGTGACCGAGGCGGCGTTGACGCTGCCGGTGAGTTCGAGGTCCGCTGAGTTGGTCGGCGTGGAAAACGTGGTGGTTTGGGCGGCGCTATTGTTGGTGTTGTTGCTTTCCGGTTCGTCACCAGTGATGGACACATTGTTGGTGTAAGAACCGGGCGTTACCGTCGTAATACCCATCGTCAGGCTGGCGGTTTGGCCCACTTCCAGGATGCCGACAGTACAGGTAATCGGAGTGGCTGCGCCGTTAGCGGCATAGGGAACGAAGACAGCGGGAGCGACCGGCGGTACGGTTTGCCCATTGTGCGTGGTGCAGGTATAGCTGCCGCCGCCAGATTTTGCGCCGGGAACGATATTCATGACCGTCACTCCGACCGGCGGGTTGTCGGTAATGATCACGTTCGTGGCCCGCGAAGGATTGGTCACGCCGGTGCCGGCGTTGTTGGCGGTGATCGTGTGGGTGGAGATGCTCCCGGTGTCCTGCGGGTCCGGGCTATCCGTATTGGCGATGCCCAAGTTAATGCTGGCGGCGTCGATGGTAATGTTCGCCGAGGTCAGGTTATCGCTGCCGGGGTTGCGGTCATTAGTGGCGTCGGTGACTGAAGCAGACAGAGTCACCGTACCTGTTGTATTAGGCCGCACCGTAAAGGTCACATCCCGATTGGTGTTGTTATTCTGAGTCGTGTTCCAGACACAATCCGGGTTGTTGGGGTGGCCGCATGTGGCGCCCGGCGCGCTGACGCTGACGAAATCAAACTCCGGCGGGAGAGTGTGCGTCAGGGTCATCGGACCGGTGGAGTTCGATGGCCCTTCGTTACGCACTCGCACCGTGTAGGTATAGGTCGCGCCGACCCGCGTGGCGTTGCTCAGATTGGGATAACTTACCACCAGATCAGCGTTGGGCGTGAGGTTCACCGTGACCGGCGCACTATTGTTGCCTGCTACGGGATCATAAATTGTTGCCGAACTGACCGAGGCGGTGTTGGTGCGGCTCACCGAGGCCCCGGTGTCGTTGGGAATGAAGGCGATAGTAATCGGGTTTGCCGTCGCTCCCTCAGCGAGGGTGCTACCCAGGGTACAGGTAATGGTTTTGGTAGTTGTGCCAGACTGATCGCAGGTCCAGCCGGCGCCGGTGGCGGTAATCGCGCCGGTGTAATTGGAGATTTGCTCAGTGACCTTCACGTCCGGCACGTCCTGGCTGCCTGTAGCCATGTCGCCGTTATTGGTGACGTTAATCGTGTATGTCAGCGTGCCGACTGCGACCTCAACCGGATTCGGCGCGGCGGTTTGGGTAATCGCCAGATCAGATTGGCTCCCTATAGGCGTCACGACAACCGTCTTTGAATCGCTGTCATTGTTAGGGTTGATCAGGTCGCCGGTTCCGTCCGGATTGGTAATCGTCGCTCCCTGCGTATAGCTACCTGCGTTGGTCGCCGTGAGGATAAGGGACAGGGTATTGCTATTGGCGTTGACGCCGATACTGTTTGCGTAATCACACTGAACCTTGCGGTTAGGAGATACGCCCACTACGTTGCAAGTCCAACCCGCGCCGCTGCCGCTGCTGAAATCTAGGCCATCGGGCAAATCCAGCTCAACCCGGGTCGTCCCGTCCGTCAGCGCCGTGCCGGTGTTTCGCACCTGGATGGTGTGAGTAAAGGTCTGCCCCTCCAACACTGGCGTTGGCAAAACCGTGTGGGTGTTGAAGCTGTAATCCACGGTGGGGGTGGTGAACGTCACGTTCTGGCTGCTGGCATCATTGGCCGGGTTAGCGTCGGTCAATGCGCCAAGATTGGCGGTGACGGTTGCGGTATTGACCGTTACCTCGCCATTGTGTCCAGTCTGCGCTTGGGCGACCAGCACAATGTCCTGCATATCGCTACCCGCCGACACATCGGGTGCAGGGCGGGTGCAAGTCAGCGTGGGATGGACAAAATTGCAGGTCCAGCCTGCGCCGGTGCCGGTGGTGTTCTGGAAGAGCCATAGATTCGCCGGGTTGTCATCCAGAGCAATCGCGACCTGAATGTTGCTCGGCGCTACGCTGCCGGTATAGCGGGCGCGAGCGGTGAAGGTGAGGTTGCTTCCCGGCAGCACCGATCCGGAAGACGTGGTGAGATGGACCAGTACATCTACGCCGTCAACCACCGTCACCGTTGCGGTGTTGGTGTTATTGGTCAGGTCCGGGTCATTGACGCCAGATGGCACATTGACGACAACGACGGTATCAAGATTGGAGCCGGAAACATCGGCGCGCAGATTCAGCGCCAGCGGAAAATTGTCGTTAGCCGCCAGTCCATCGCTGCGGGTGAAGGTAACGGTCTGACTGCCAGCGGTATGCGTGCAGTTCCAGCCGCTTCCCACGTTGCCGGTATCGCCAACGTATTTGAAACCGGCAGGCAGAGTGACGACAGCGTTTACGGAACTGCTGACGTTGCTAGGACCGGTGTTCTGAACATTTAGGGTATAGGCCAGGGTCGCGCCGGCGGCCAGTGTTCCCGTAGGCGCGGTCAGGGTCGCTTTCAAATCAGACCCGGCGGCGACCTCGATGTTGTAACTGTCCGTGTTGTTGGCGTTATTGCTATCGGAAACCTCGGTGGTCATCACCGCCAGGGTGTTGGTGCCGACGGTCATTAGCCGGGCGACCAGTCCAATGGTCTGATTGGCGCCAGCGCCGATGCCGGCCAGCGTACAGTTAATAACGCCGCCTGCCGGTGCATCGCAGCTATCTCCTCCCGGTGGGGTAGCAACGGCATCAGTAGCCCCGGTGGGCAGGGTGATTGCGACGGTAACGTTGCCGCTTGGATCCGAGCCGTTATTACTGACTCGAATACTGTATTGCTGAAGAGTGCCGCCGGGCGCATTGAGCGTGTTCGCGGGTACGGTGGCGATGTTGGGCAAGATATCTACGTTAGCCTGGGCTACCGGTGCCGCCAGCCCGGAAAAAAGAAATAAAATCAACGATAACAGGGCGTGCCAGCCGTGATGGTGTCCCTTGGATTCATTCTGACAGCCTATGTTTAGTATTAGATTTATCATGCTGTGAATCGCTCGTTTGCCATTCGCTAATCGAAATCCCGGTTTTTCAAGGGTTCTAGTGAAGTCAGCCGATTCAGAATGGTTTATGGCTAAAAATAATTGATTTTAAAAATAAAATAACCAATTTGGCTGACCAGTCCTCAGCCTGATGGGTCTGTTCCGCAAAAATCCTTAAAAAGATCATTCTAAAGCTAATTTTTGCCCTGCAAAGAGAATTATTAGTTATAAATAAATAATTTTTTATTCCTTTTTAATTTGTAGCTTCTTCTCTAAACTGGCTATTAAAACCAAGCAAAATACTCAGGTATTCCCTGCTTCATGTTGAAAACCGCGATCAAATTGCAACAGGATCGACACCGATGAAGGCCAGCGACAAGTACACCGTGGAAATGATTACGGAAATCCAGACTTGGGCATCCAATCTGTTTTCTTTCAAAACCACCCGTAGCCAATCCTACCGCTTCATT